>NZ_CP048878.1:0-117500 GCF_011009015.1 Spartinivicinus ruber | reverse complement strand
CATTATTTTTTAAAGCTTCAAGCGTGCGTCTTGGTATATTTAGCTTTTTAATGACTTGTGGAGTTGAGTAATGCCCAAATAATTCAATGCCTAAAGCTTTAGCAATGCTTTCATAATTATTAGCGTCTTTAAAATTTGGGTCGTATTCCATATCAATATCCTTATAATTAAGTCATAGCCCCTAAATATTTTTGGTTAGTTTTTTCATTTCTACAATATCCAACTTCTAACTCATCACGCTGTATTTTAATGTGCTTGGGAGCACTTATACTTATCTTTGCTTGATGAATAGACTTTGAAAAACCTTCCCTATTATTAGGGTAAGGATAAACAATAATCTCTTGATTAAGCTGCAATGGCTGACCAAACTCAATATCCCTAATACTGATTTGTCCCTGATGCAAAGTAGTCAGCGTTACACCACCCACACTTCTCGTACGCAACATTAACCGGTATTCCCCTATTTTCAAAGACTCACCAACTCGACGCGTCACAGTCAACATAATTAAATAGCTCCTAAATAGTGCACATAGAAAACACCTTGAAAATCTTGAGGGGGTGTCATTCCTGCTCTTTTGCAGTCATTTTCAATACTTCTAATTTGTTCATGGGTAAGCCTAACCAGGTAAGGCTTATATCCTTTATGCTTCTCAAAAAAATCAATGTATTGGTAAATTTTCTTGATTAGCTGTTGGTTGTCCAAACTAAGCTTTTTAAAATTAAAAAAATATTTATTTGCTTTAGCTGATTTCAGCATTTTAATGATTGCCTGATTAGCAATACCTGCCGACTGATCAAGAATAAACTCAGTGACTCTTACTTCCTTCTGATCAGCACCAATACGACGATACTTAAATACTCTGGTTCGTGGTTTCCATGGCTGTAGGTCTAGTTCGTTATTGATCATGGTTGTTATCGGCGTCTTCCTTAGTTTAAGGGTATAAGCCGCACACCATTAATAGTATACGGTGGCTTGCAATTATATTTAATTAAGTTCGTTTTAAAGGCTTCCAACTGTTCTTTAGTAATATGCAACTGCGTCGGCATTTTACGTTTGGCTAGGGTGTAATACTCAATATATTGCTTTGCTTTCTCGTATAACTTTAGATTTTGTTTAGTTAGCTCCATTTGGTTGATTTCCATGTCAATTTCTCCATAATGGACAGAGTTAGCTACTAAGGTCTCTTTTCTCTAGACAATAAGGTACCGCGGCTCAAAATTGAGCGTTTAAAAACTATTGCTTAAATAATTTAAAAAGTTGCTGGCTCTACAAATAACTTATGCCGGGTTTTATCAAGCACATATCGCATACGACAACGCAGACGGTTATGAGTGGCCAAATCAGCTTGATATTTTTCGGTTATTTTATCCCATAGTAAGTCGGCTTCTGTTTTTCTCCTCCTTAGCTGTTGATTATTAATTATTTCGTTTTGAGGTAATCGAGTAGCCATAGTCATGCGGCTACCGTATTTGCTTGCGTCATGGATGTTTTCCCTCTACCAACCATTTGAATAAATAATTGTAGAAATAACCTATTTACATCGATATCTTGGTTGTTAACAACTAAGAAACCTTGTTCAGTATCAATATAAACCTCAACCACTGTTGTTATTTTGGCCGCTCTAGGAAGCAACCCGGTTCTAATTTCTTTCCGTAAACATTCGATTTGCTGTTTTGTTAGTCGCTCCCCCGTAAGGTCTTTATGGTCTTCAACAGCTTCAATGACACGCTGTCTTAAAACAGTAGGTGATAATATTTTTTTCTCTAATTTAACTTTGAATACCGCTAATTTTTTTCGTATCTCCAGATAACTACCTTTTTTAACCGGTACAAAACCGTAGCTTAACTCTTGGTACTTGCCGCAAGGGGTAAACTCAGCATCTCTAACCCCACCTAATAACCGCTCAACAACATAATCAGCATTAGCATTTAGCTGGTATACATTTGCGTTTTCATACATAGCTCGTCTCCTTTTGAGTTATCTAACGGCAAATACTCTGGCCGTCTTCCAGTCCGTTGTACTATGCGGACTTGCCTGGGTTTATCAGGGTTATCATTTACCACCATAGAAACGCTATTCACGAGAAATGCAGCCATTAACATCATCACGACTGGTGAAATATTAAGGGTGACGATCTTCAGCCGTATTAACTCGGCTACTAAATGCGCTCGATTAGCAGTATTAAGCTTGTAATGTACATTTTTTATTCTGCTGCTCACTGAGCGAGGTTCAATCTCATGATCGCGAGCTATTGATTTATCTGTCTTCCCGGATAGTAGTCCTAAACAGTACAACGTCTCGCGCGGTGCTAGATACGGATTGTCTAAGTGAGCTTCCCAGGTTCCATCTGTGATTGTATTACCGTCCATTGGTAGTGCCTGTAAATTTCTGATCGCTACACTTCAAGATTGTCCTAAGCTGAACATTATGTCAAGCAAAACAATTAAAAAGGTTATGTAGCTTAACCTAGAGCATTAAGAAATATTGGAATAGAGGGTTATTGAAATCGGCTGGGTTGTGAGCCCAACTTCACTATCAGGGGAATTAGGAGACTAGAGAACAGACTAGTTCTGTAGCTATCGTAGAAACAGCATGCATAATTTAAAGCTATGCGTTACTCAACTTTTTTCAATATCTTTGATAGTAAAGTAATTAGCTGAGCTGATTCCTTACTCATTTTACCTTCTGTTGCCATATCATAAAGATCCATTAAAGATTCCTTAGCTTCTAGCAACTCTTCTTTTCTTTCATACTTAGCAATCCTTTCCAGGTCTTCATCACTGTACTCAGCATTAGACTTTAGCCAAGCAGGATTAAACTCTGCGTCATCATCAAGAAACCAGTCTGCTGGTACTCCAGTAATTTGAGAGACCATTTGAATTGTCGGTTTTCTTGGAACAGATCGTTTACTTTCCTCTTGCTGCTCCCACATGATTACGGAAGTACGTGATATTCCTAGCTTTTCAGCAAGTTGAGCTTGAGTAAGTCCTGCCGCAACTCTAGCAGCTCGAACCTTTTGCCAAAAATTTTTCATCAGTAATAGTTATGTAACTTAACGTTAGTTCTTGACATGCAACATTAGTTGATTAAACATATATATGCATGTGGTGTTTCAAACAACAAAAGACCGGAACCCCAAAAGGCGTCCCGGCCAACTAAATAAACCCGAATCAACAAAGTGCTAGGGGGGGATGCCAAGTGGCATGCAGCCTGGAGTGAGAGCTAAAGGAGTAAAGGCTCTCAACCTTCACCCCTAACGCTTTGTTGTATTGAGAAAATATACCTAAACCACGCAGTCTTGTCATTAAGCTTTGTACTGCTGTACACAAGTACAGTAATACAACAAGGAGAGCATAAATGGATATCTCACTAGCCACGTAACTTAACAGTCACTTACCAATACAACATGTTTACTACCTGATTTAGCAATTAATTAGTTTTGCTGACAGGGTATTTTTGCGCGCTGATTTTTCAGTTTTAGATTAGCGGGGATAAATTTCAGGTATAAAAAAACTGCTTTACCCAACCAAGAGAAGCAGTTTTTTTAACAACAAAGGATGTAGATATTATGCAGAAAACTGCCGAAAAAATCAACATCAATGCAGTATTTCAGGAGGGGTGTTTATGAGTGTACAGGCGATTGCTTGGGCGTTTACCCTCTCAAACCTTGAACCCAATAAAAAAATAGTTTTATTAGCGTTGGCAGATAATGCGAATGATCAGGGTTACTGCTGGCCGGCAATGGATACAATTGCCGAAAAAACATCATTATCACGTTCAACAGTCAAACGACACATCAAGTCTTTAGCAAAATTAGGTGTATTAACAAAGTTTGAACGAGCCGCTGCTAGTGGTGCAAGCACATCCAATTATTTTTATTTACATGTGGGCTGCCAAATTAATTTAGATAATCCCCCTGAAACAGAAGAAAATAAGGGGGATCAAATTGAACCACCCTTGAATATTGAGGGAGTTCAAAATGAACCACCTGAAAATATAGGGGGTTCAGCAGTGAACCGGGAGGGGTTCACCTGTGACCCCCAAACCATCATTAGAACCATCATCTACAACTACAACAACTGCGCGCGAGGTCAAAAATTCAGAGCCAGATATTTTTCAAAAAAAATACGAAACCCGAAAAAAACCCCAGGGTGATCCCATGATGGAGGATTGGAGTCCTGACTGGAAACGAGTAAAAGCCAGTTTAATTCGAGCAGGCATTAATCCTGACTTTGCCAATTTAAAACTTGATGAATTTAAGCTCTACTGGATTGGTCGTGGTGATCTGCATCCAGCTTGGACAGCCCGTTTTATTCAACATTTGGTAGATCAATGGCCACGCCATCAAAGGCAACAACAGCTTGATCAAGCTTTGGATCAAAAAACCGAGCAGCAAGTAAAACAAATCCAGAAGCAGTGCGAAAACATGCAGTCAGGAGAAGGCTGGATCAACGACTTAGGAGACTTTTAGTCATGGAACAAGTTAACCAAATCGTTTCAAAAATCAATTTTAACCCTGTGCAACAGGATATACACCACAACCAGCAACAAACAATCAACCGAGACCAAACTGAGAAAATCATTAATCAGGTTTTTGAGCGAATGAAATCCATCAGACCCGCTTGGCGGTTGTCATTGCCTGATGATCGAGCAGAGGCCGTTGCTAAAAAAGAATGGACCAAAGCATTTATCAAAAATGGCATTTTGAGTTTTGAGCAGTTACGCCATGGATTTGATAAAGCTCGGTCAATTGATGATAAATATTTTCCTGCTCCTGGCACGTTCATCAGGTGGTGTACACCTCAACCTGAAGATTTGGGATTACCTGAGCCAGAAACGGCTTACCTTGAAGCATGCAAACACGCTCATGAGCTTAACCCTGGCAAAGCTAAATGGTCACACCAAGCTGTATACGAAGCAGCAAAACAAACGGGTTTCTTTGAATTAAAGTCAATGGCAGAAAAACACATACTGCCTGTCTTCACGAGAAACTACGACATTATCACCAAGAAAATACTCAAGGGCGAGCCCATCAGTGATATACCCAAAGCGTTACCCGGCCAAGTACAACAAACCATTGCTGAACGAAACAAGGCTTACCACGATCAACAGCAACAACAATCCATTCAACAAGCAGGCTTAAGTCATTTAAACAATAATACAGATGCAGTGGCAGCGATAAAGGGAATGTTAGGCAGATGAAAAAAAATTGCTTCGCCAATCGATTGTTGGTCGGGAGTAAAGCGGCGAAGCAATATGATCAAAGGTCGTACATCTATAAGAATAGATATACATCAACACTTTTACAATTTTTTTTAGGGATAAAATGACTAACAAAGCTAAACACCAGCGCCTTGAGGCAGTAAATGAACTAATTAAAGTTATTGCCACCTGTGGCCGGTGCTTTTTTTCAGAAAATGGAGATAAACTGAATAAAGTTGAAAACCCTTTTATTTCAACAATGGAAATCGACAGCCGTGGAAAAGTGTGGTTTACCGATTCATACACTAGGAAACGTATTTATACCCACTATCAATATGACTGGAAAGGTTTTACCCACGGGGGAACATTAAAGCGCCTCGTTGAATTCTTCAGAAATCATATAACCAGAGGAGTCCAAATTAGATCAGATTATTTTGACCCTAATGGTTCTTACATTGGTGAGCACCCGTGGGATTACGGTGACGACATATTAATAGTTAAAGAAGCAGCACTAAGACTGGGAATTGCCAAATAAAAAAAGCACTGCTTCGCCAACGCTGGTTTAGGGAGTAGTAGGTAAAACGAAGCAATGCACACGGGGGCTACCGTGTAATCAGTATGACTACAGCCCATTAAAGAAGTTCACCGCTAACGACGTATATCAATTACCGCAAAGGTAAATTATGAATAAAAACGCACATACCGAACTATGCCAGATAGCCAAACGCTGGTTACTCAATACAGTGGGCTGCTCCTTTGCTTTCTCTGAATTAAGAGCAAGAGCATTTACCTCTGAAGAACCTGATGCCATTGGCTGGAAGCAATCAGGTAGCGAATCTTACCTCATTGAAGTCAAAGTAAGTCGTAGTAATTTTCATGCAGATAAAAAGAAATTTTTCAGATTAAATCCTGAATTTGGTGTTGGTAGATTCCGGTATTTCATGACACCACCCAAGCTATTAACTGTGGATGACCTGCCGCCTGGCTGGGGCTTGCTGGAAGTACAGGGAAAAAAGCAAATTAAAGTTGTTCACGGCTTTCACCCTAAAAAACGTGATGGTGGCCAAGAGTTTGTATTTCAAATTAATGCTCAATCCGAGTTGGCAATGATGGCCTCAATGCTTAGGCGAGTAAAACTAAGAATCGGTGACCTGCAGGACTTTACTTCTAAAGACGTTCTTGATTATGAATCGAGGGTAAATAAATTAAAAAAAGAAATCAGGGAGCTAGAGCAGAAAAAGAAGCAGGCGTGTCAGCTAGTTAATTATGAGCAAAACACATCACAAGCGGGATTACGTGAATACACCCAGGTATTTTAAATGCTAGGCCGTAGCGTAACCAAAGAACAAAAGCAGTTTCATGACGCCCTGGCAGAACACGTCGGCTGTATTGCCTGTAGAAAAGCAGGTTGCCACAACAACTGGGTATCAATCCACCACATAGATGGCAGAACAAAAAGCCATGCTCATTGGTATGTATTACCCCTATGTGCTGGCCACCACCAAGACGGCACTGGTCACCAGCTATTAAAAGGCTGGGCAGTCCACCCATACAAAGCCCGATTTGAAAAACGCTACGGCACCCAACACCAGTTGTATATCGAATGCTTACACCTACTTGCTAAAAACCACTGTCCTCTACCAGAAGGATTAAAAACTTGGATAAGGGAAACAAAATGACAAGCATCAACTTGCCACTCATAAAACAGCAGTTTCCAAAATCAATGTTCAAGCAGTTAGCCAAACCTGCAGTCAGTAAAACTGCAATAAACGTAAAGCCCGGTCAATGGGTATGGGAAGACGGACAAGGCAACACATACAGCCTAGATGGAGTAGTTGAATGGCATACCCGCAGTGGACCAGATAATGAAGCTCAAGCTATGTATGAGGTGTATTTAAAACTAAGCCAGTTATGTGGTCATTCGATAGAGCGATGTTAAAAAAAAAGCATTGCCTCAGTGTGAAGTTCAGACGAACAGAGGGAAGACTGAAGCAATGCACCATAACGAGTGGTTTTAAGTGTCTTATACAAATCGAGTAAAACAATACAACATGTGAAGTCTACTTGGCTAGCAATAAATGAACGGCAAGTCAGAAAACAACTTGGAGTTTGATATGAGTCAATTGGAGTTAACCTTAGAATTTTACTTAAAAGCTTACAAGCTCCCTATGCCAGTAAGCGAATACAAGTTCCATCCCACAAGAAAGTGGCGCTTTGACTTTGCCTGGCCAGATAAAAAGTTAGCCGTAGAGGTAGAAGGCGGTGGATGGGTAAACGGGAGACACACAAGGGGTAAAGGCTTTGCTAACGACATGGAGAAATACCACGAAGCAATGAGCCTCGGCTGGAACATCTACCGCTGTAACAGCGAGCTAATCCACAGTGGCCGAGCGGTAGAACTCATACAAAAGCTGTTGTCTGCTAGTTCCTAGTAGGCGTGCTAGAGAGCCTGAGACCGAATTAGGGGGTGAGACACACAACAAACTAAGTACGACGCATTAAGCCTAAATCAGCCGCTAAT
This sequence comes from Spartinivicinus ruber, assembly GCF_011009015.1. Lineage (NCBI taxonomy): Bacteria > Pseudomonadati > Pseudomonadota > Gammaproteobacteria > Oceanospirillales > Zooshikellaceae > Spartinivicinus > Spartinivicinus ruber. The sequence continues at coordinate 109,776 of NZ_CP048878.1, read as the reverse complement.
ACCTGAATTAGAGCGGCTAACACCAAATTAACAAGCATATATAAAGAGCACCAACAACAATAATAAAGCCTCCAATTTGCCGCTACTTATCTTGCTAGAGAGGCTAAGACCATATTAGTAAGAATGAATAAACCCTTGAAGGAGTGAAGCATGGTAAATGCAAACGTAATGGCATTATTAGCCCATGGCAGTATCAATTATGAAGGTGTGCCTGGTGGTACTCCAGAATTAACCGCTGAAGATGTTGCTGGTGCATTAGGCATGGGCAACCTACCACGAGAAGCGTACTTATTAGGATTGTTAAAGTATGCAGGTGATAAAACAGTATTACATGAGTTGGATACCCTGGTTCAAAAGTATGTGATAGGTGTGGGGGTGAAAGAGAAATGGCGCGAACCATGGCCAAATGAAAAAAAGCGTTCCCTAATGTTCTTTAAGCAATTCGCCAGGCTAATGATTAATGAAATCGTTGATGAAAACATTTGTAAGTCATGTAATGGTACTGGAATATACCAGCGCTCAAAAATGACTCGAAAATGTAATTGTACTAACGGTAAAAAAGCGTTATCTAAACTTAAACAAGCAAAGTTCTGTAACATCAATCATCAAGCATGGAATGAAAGATGGTATGAGAGATACAGCCACTGCCTTAAACAAATTCATGCATGGCATGCTAGTGTAATTTTTCATCTTATTAACCATATTTAGCTAAGTTCTTTACAAGGAAAAATACATCAACTTCACTTACCTAAATTGAGGAGCTAAGAACAATATTGTAATTTCATAACCAAAGGGAATTGGTGATGAGTAAGCCAATCAGTTACTTCGGAAAAACTCAAAAAGAAATTGATGAATGCCCTGAAGGTATAAGAGAAAGAATAAACTTTGAACTCGTTGCACTACAAGAAGGACAGCCTTCTTCTTTTGAGCACCATACTTATAATGATCCAGAAGAAGATAGCAAATACCCTCCTGTAGTACATAAGAATATGAAGGAAACAATTGGTAAGCATGCAAGACAGTTTACAATAAAGAGTCAGAATTCATACAGAATTATTTATGTCGCAGAACATGAAGAAGCGATTTATGTTTTACATTTCTTCAAAAAGAAAACTGAGGGGGTGAGTCAAAAAGAGTACAACACTGCCTCAGAACGTTACAAAAATCTTGATCAGTATCGTAAGTCTCTATAGTGAATAGCTATTAAACCTAGCCATACTAATATAAAACAAGGCTATGCATAATTCTGCATATTATGTATGCTTAACAGTAAGTAGATTTACTACTAGTTTGTAGTTTGATTGTTTAGCTAGCTGGATGCTAGTGATAGAGATGAGGATCATCACATGGAATTTGTAACAGTTCGAAACCCTTACCTCTCCTCTTCTAAGACTGAAGAAGAAGCAGTTGACAAGCTCATGAGGGCACAGTTACTTGTCGTTTTACGTAAATTAATCATTGAACAAGGATTGACACAGACTGATGCTGCAGAAGTTTTAGGAATTACTCAACCACGAGTAAGTGATATTATTAACGGAAAAATATCTGTTTACACCGTCGAAAAACTAATGTTCCTTCTCTTTAAACTTGGTTGGCGATTTGACTTTAGTTACGAAAATGGAAAAGTTAGTATAGAAAGTGAAAAAATAAACTCACAAGTAGCATAGTTTTTTGCTTATCTTTATTGACATGGTAGAAGCATAGTTATATATTAAATCCAGAATGTATTTTTGTGCCTAAACTAAAGTACATTCAATTATAGAAAGTTTCGGGAAAAGCCTCATCATTCGATGGGGCTTTTTTTATACCTGCAGAAAACCACTTCCCTACTAGATATCACTATGGATACTACTAGCTTATATGCTGGCTCGCTTGTTAGATTAAAATCAGGCGGGCCGGTGATGACCGTTATTAATGCAAACACTTCAACTGTCGAATGTCGTTGGTTTGATGGTGCTACCCCACATAAAACTGTATTCCCTAAATCCGCTTTAGAGCAAGTTAATTCTTTTTAACTATGGAAATCACTAAACTCGTTGTGCATTGTTCTGATACACCGGACGATAGAGATATATCAGCTGAGGATATCCATTGTTGGCATAAAGAACGGGGGTGGGATGGCATCGGTTATCACAAAGTCATTAAGCGTGATGGCACAGTTGAAAATGGACGCCCTGAGTTCTGGCCTGGCGCACATGTTAAAGGCCATAATCATTGTAGCTTGGGTGTTTGCTTAATTGGCCGTGATTGCATTACTTCCGGTCAGTTAATTAGCTTAGGAAAAGTAATTGATGACTGGCTATTGAAATACCCTGATGCTGAAGTGGTTGGGCATTGTGATTTAGACTCGGGAAAAACCTGCCCTAACTTTGATGTGCCTGAGTGGTGGGTTTCGGTTAAGGATATTAGGAAATATAGCCAGAATGGAATTTACGATTAACTTTTTCATTATTCTTGCAGCCACCTTTATTGGTACTGCATTACCCGCCCTTGGTTTATTAATTTATTGTAATCATCAACGTAGCAAGTATTCCCAAGACTACTTAAACAGAAAGCGCAAACCAAAACAAAATGATAGCCACTATCGTCACAGCCGTCAGTAGTTTATTTCAATCGTATTTAACCAATAAACAACATAAAGCCGAGCTCAAGCAAGCCGTCCACCAAAAGCAATTAGACGAAATTCAGAAAGGTAATATCAGTGCTTCAGAGCTTGATTCGTTAAGCATTCAATCACGAGGCTGGAAAGATGACTTTTTGTTGATTATTACTGTTTTGCCATTAGTCATTTGTTTTTTGCCTGGCATGAGTATTTATATTCAGAATGGCTTTGATGCCTTAAAAGCTAGTGTGCCTGAATGGTACTTATACGCCTTAGCCCTTGTTTTTATTGATACTTTTGGATTTAGAAGAATACTACGTAGTGTGTTAGTTCAGTATTTAACGAAACGACTTGGTAAATAACCGCATCCCCTCGGTAAACATGAGTAGGTGAAAACATTTATACTTACTCACGCTTACTGAAGGGACACGCTTTATTTGGTAATTTTGGCTTGTAACGTTACGCCGCTAAACGGTGTTACAGCATCAACCATAATGTGGTAATACCTATTTTGTGGTAAATTGTTTAAACGAATTCTCTCATTATTTCCATTCGACACTGAGCGATAGCCATAATTTGTGCGTGATGGCCAACCAGGCAGTCGAATATATAAATCAGCATTACCTCTACCGCCAGTTAATGATAAATCTAAATGTTTAGCCCCTGCTGGAAAATGAATATAGTAATAGCGAGGGTTATTTCCTGAACTAGCCAAATTAGTCTTTGGTACACAGCTAAGTAACTCGTGTGCGTTATGAGGATAAGACTTAGTTTTTAAACAGTTAGTTGGTGTGGTGGGTGGTTTTGGCTTGTTCGTAGGTGGTTTAGGTTTGTTCGTGGGTGGTCGAGTTGGAACCCTTGTTGGTAGATAATTAGCTATCTGAGCACCTATTGCATTCAGGTTTCGTGCACTATCAGCATAGTTAGCAACTCCACAAGACATTCTCATACAGTGGCCGCGTAAACCAGGATTAGAAAAATATTGTAAACCTTTTGCCCGATAAAACCATGGATAAGCCATCACAGTTGCAAACTTATTATATTCAGCATGTCCACGAGCCCAATACCAAATGCCTCCATTACTTCCTTGTCCTGCAGAATGGCCAAGCCCCATATTATGCCCTAATTCATGAGCAAAGGTGCTATAAGTGCAATTAGTAGCAACAACACTAAATCCATACCCTTTCGCACCCCGGTAAAACTTACCGGTTTGGTAATCACCACCAGGAACCCAACCAACACCACATAAGCCGCCTGATCTTGGAGCTAGATAACTCACCAGGTCAGCTCCATACTGCTCTCTTAACCGAGCAATTTGCCTATCTCTAGAAACTTTATTTAATGCATAACTACTAACAGAGCCATACCCATTAATAGCTTGAACATGAACTAAGTTTAACTGAATATTTACACCACTATTATAGAATGCTTGGTTTGTCCACGTTACCATAGAAGATGCGAGTGCTTTTACATCTTGACCAGTGTTGTAAGGATGAACAACGAGTACATCAATCGTAGCTGCATGCGTAGCTCCAATAAAAAATAAATTAAGCAATACACCTTTTATTACAGTCAGCCAGCTAGTTTTCACTATTGTCCCCTTACTCAATAATTATGTGAAGATTTAGAATTTTTTTACGTATAATTGTCTAATGGGACTGATTAAATTGCTTTTTAGACTTGAAAGAAAGGGGTAGTTGAAAAAAATATGCAACAAGTTCAAAACTATTCTTGAATAATTAAAATATTTTAAATGTTGTCACTAAATATTTGATTGTTCATTTTTCTGTTATGTAGACAAGCTTCTTTGTCTGTTATTCCACCACAAATCCTTAGCCAAGGTATCGAGCAGCATTGTATAGGGGCCAGTGGTTAGTAGCCCCCGTATAGAAGGTTGAACTCATCAAATGGTAACTGAAAAAATCATCTCCAATGCGCCTTATGTCGCCAGTGCTGGGACTGTTATTGCAGGCATGGCAATCAAAGACTGGGGTGTCATTATTGGTATTGTTCTTACTACTATTACCGTTGTGGTTAACTGGGTATATAAGCACAAGCAGGATAAAAGAGAGACAGTTTTGTTTTATCAGCAGATAAATGGAGGTGGTGCTGATATAGATAAAGAGTAAGGCTTCCTACAACCCCCAACTTTGCCCACGCCCTGTGGTTTTTTTTAAACAATAAAGAAGATAGGTAATTTATGAATATTATTCCTTTCGAATTTAATCACTCATCAATTCGTGTTATTGATAAAAATGGCGAGCCTTGGTTTGTAGCCAAAGACATTGCTGAAATACTGGGATATTCAAAAACGACTGCTATGACTCGCAGTTTGGATGCAGATGAAAAAGAGGTGCATAATCTGCACCCCTTAGGAAGTGGCCAAGAACTAAACATAATTAATGAATCTGGCCTTTACTCAGCCATCCTTAAAAGCCGTCGCCCTGAAGCAAAAGCTTTCAAGAAGTGGGTGACAAATGAAGTGTTGCCCAGTATTCGCAAAACAGGCAGCTATGGACTAACTCAAATTGATTGGTCTAATCCACAACAAATTGCAGGTATCTTGGTTCAATCAATGGAAAAAATACAAGAACAAAGCCTGCAAATTGAAGTAATAAAGCCGCAAGCAGAGGCCTATCATCGCATTGCTGAATCCGATGGTGCGCTGTGCATTACTAATGCAGCTAAAGACTTACAAGTGAGGCCAAAAGATTTATTTAGTTGGTTATCTGAAAATAAATGGATATATCGCCGGACCGGTAATACCAACTGGATAGCGTATCAGGATAAAATTCAACGTGGCCTGTTAGAGCATAAAGTGACTGAAGTATACCGCTCCGATGGAACAGAAAAGATAGTTGAGCAAGTTAGGGTTACCCCAAAAGGACTAACATTTCTAGCAAAACAGCTGAATCAAGTATTATTAGTACATTAATTTAGCCAGTAAATTCAAAAGGAAGCTTGCCCACTTCGGTGGGCTTTTTTTTAGGTATTTATTATGCGATTCATCTTATTAGTCGTTTTAGTTTCTTCACTATTTAATTACTCACTGGCTACTACCAATGTAGATAGCAACACTAAAGAACATCATGCCTAAGCGCACACCTCGTCCATGCCGTGCATTGGGTTGCAGTGGTTTAACCCGAGAACGACACGGCTATTGTGAGCAACATAAACAACAGGCATCAGGCTGGACACAGTGGCAAAAGAACAAAGGTAATCGTCACCAGCGTGGCTATGGTAAGTCATGGAAAAGACTACGTAAGCTAGTATTAGCGCGTGATACTTATCTATGCCAAGTGTGTTTATTAATGAATAAATACACACCTGCGAATAGTGTTGACCACATTAAACCCAAGAGCCAAGGCGGTAATGATGTGCTTGAAAACTTACAAGCCATCTGTCGTGCTTGTCACCAGAAAAAAACCGATCAAGAAAAAAATTATCGTCGCTAAGACTATCTGAGAGCCTTTCTAAGCAACGCTAATGATGATTAATGTCCCGCTATTAAATTCCTACAAGGGGAGGGGCGGGGTTAATCTCTTGGGCTTGTAGCTAGGTATCGAGCGTTTCAAGATTTTTTTTATTCCCGCGAAATTAAAAATTACAACATGCGATGGCTAGAGGTCGAAAACCAAAGCCCACCCAGCAGAAGTTACTCGCAGGGAATCCCGGCAAACGGGCTTTAAATCAAAATGAGCCGAGTTATGGTGCGCTGGCCAATGTTGACCCACCCGCCTGGTTGGATGCTACTGCTACAGAGTTGTGGGGCTATCTAGCCCCCAAGTTAATCAAGAGTGGTGTGTTAACGGAAGTCGATTTTCATAATCTGGAAATCTTTTGTGTGGCTTATGCCCGCTGGCGGACGGCTGAAGCCGCGATAGAACAACACGGCATTATGGTCACGGATATCAACGGTAACTTTAAGAAGAACCCGGCATGTACCGTGGCGAATGAAGCCATTAAGCAAGTGGATAGCTACGGGGCCAAGCTAGGGTTAGACCCTGCTAGCCGTACTCGATTATCTACCCCCAACTTAAGCGAACAAGAAGAAAACGAGTTTGAAAGCTTATGAGTTATAACCTAGCCCATCGCTATGCCAAAGCTGTCGTGGCAGGTGATATCCCTGCTTGCCAGTATATAAAACAAGCTTGCCAGCGGCATTTAAATGATTTGTTGAAAGTCAACGACCCTGACTTTCCTTATTATTTTGACCAAAATAAAGCGAATCGTATTTGCAAGTTTGTACAGCTATTGCCGCATACCAAAGGCAAATGGGCCTCTAAGCGCGAGCGCATCCAGTTAGAGCCTTGGCAGTGCTTTGCGTTTGGTGTGCCGTTTGGTTGGTGCAAGAAAAAAGACCACACCCGCCGTTATCGTGAGGTGTATTACGAAGTCCCCCGTAAAAACGGCAAGTCCATTTTGGCGGCAGGCGTTGGCTTATATTGCTTTGCCATGGATGGTGAGTTTGGTGCGGAAGTGTATTCAGGTGCCACCACTGAAAAACAAGCCTGGGAGGTGTTTCGACCGGCCAAAATCATGGTCGAGAAAAGGCCAAAGCTGCAGGAACATGCGGGCATTCAAATCAACGCCAAAAATATGCATATCGTATTAGATCATGCCCGCTTTGAACCGTTGATTGGTAATCCAGGTGATGGTGCTTCACCCAGTTGCGCCTTAATTGATGAGTATCACGAGCATCAAACCAGTGATTTATACGACACCATGCGCTCGGGTATGGGGGCACGAGAGCAACCGTTATTATTTGTGATTACCACAGCAGGTTTTAACATTGCTGGACCTTGCTATGACAAACGGCAAGAAATGATTAATGTGCTCAATGGTTCCGTGACGAATAATGAGTTATGGGGACTCATTTATACCATTGACGAAGACGACGACTGGACCCTGCCTGAAGCCTTAATTAAAGCGAACCCTAATTACAATGTGTCAGTATTGGAGGACTTTTTATTAGCCGAGCAAGCCAATGCTATCGCTAATGCCAGTCGCCAAAATACCTTTAAAACAAAACATTTAAATGTGTGGGTGAATGCCCGTGAAGCTTGGATTAATTTAGAAGATTGGAACCGCTGTTGTGATCCCACCCTGTCTATGAATGACTTTGCAGGTGATGAGGTGGTTTTTTCCATTGATTTATCATCACATATTGATATTTGCTCATTTGTGCAAGTCTTTACCCGTGAAATTGATAAAAAACTGCATTATTACGCGTTTTCTCGGCATTATTTACCAGAAGACACCATTTTTGATGAGAACAATAAAAACCATTCGGCTTATCAACAGTGGTTAAATGATGGCTTTTTAATTAAAACCGATGGGGCTGAAATTGATTACAGCCAAGTCAGACAAGATATTCTAGAACTATCCGAGCAGCATCAAGTCAGGGAAATTCCCCATGATCCTTGGGGCGCGGTACAACTGGCACAAGAACTGGATCAATACCATTTAAATCCGGTTAAATTTCCCCAAACCACCTCTAACTTTTCTCCGGCGATGAAAGAGTTAGAGGCAGCGATAAAAGCGCAGCGTTTACACCATGATGGCAACCCGATCTTAACTTGGATGATGTCTAACGTCACCGTGAAAGAAGACGCTAACGAAAATATCTTTCCGCGCAAAGAAAAACCCCATAATAAAATTGATGGTGCCGTCGCATTGATTATGGGTATTGGCCGCTCCATGCTCGACGATGACAACCCCTCATTAAATAAAGTTTACGAAAACCACGGCATTCGTTTTCTATGAGTTTTTTTAAAAAACTGTTTACCAAAAGTCAGGCGGTCCCATTTGATTCGCATGCTTTGCTGCAAGCGTTAGGCATGGGTTATGAAACCGATACCAATATCACGGTTACGCCTGAGAGTGCTATGCGTTGCTGCACGGTGTTTTCCTGTATTCGGGTATTGGCTGAATCGGTTGGCCAGTTACCGCTGAATTACTTTGTGCAGCAAGGTGAAAAACGGGTAAAAGCCACTGGGAGTCGTCTTTATAGCCTACTTAAACTGTCGCCGAACAGTTATATGACGTCCCAAGAGTTATGGGAGTTGTGCATTACTCATTTATGTTTGCGAGGTAATTTTTACGCCTATAAAAATACGGTAAAGGGTGAGCTACGGGAACTACTACCCTTAAACCCAGATAACGTAGAACCCAAATTACTGGACAATTACACCCTGGTTTATGATGTCACCTTCGCTAATGGTAGCCGCGACATTCTTACCGCCGATGAAGTCTTCCACGTAAAGGGGTTTTCCATTAATGGCATCAAAGGCGTGTCACCCATTAGCTATGCCCGCAATGCTATTGGGTTGGGTTTAGCCACAGAAAAACACGGTTCGAAATTATTCAGTAATGGGGCGCGTCCTGGGGGCATTTTAAGCACGGATCAGCAGTTAACGGATGATGTGGTTAAGCGGGTTAAACAAAGCTGGGACGATCAATATCAAGGCTTAGATAATGCCCATAAAGTCGCGATTTTAGAGGCTGGCTTAAAATGGGTGAGCGTGGGCATGACGTCCGATGATGCCCAGTTTTTAGAAACCCGCAAATACCAACGCTCGGAAATTTGTGGATTATTTCGCGTGCCACCCCATATGGTGGGTGATTTAGAAAAAGCCACGTTTTCCAATATTGAACATCAAGCCCAAGAATTTGTGGTGAATGCTCTGGTGCCGTATTTAACCCGGATTGAGCAACGTATTCAGGTGAGTTTAATTCCTGAAGTCAAACGTGCCAGCCACTTTGCCAAGTTTAATGTGAATAGCCTGTTGCGAGGGGATATGAAATCCCGTGCTGAGTTTTACACCAAGCTGCAACAAACCGGCTCACTATCGCCCAATGAAATTCGGGCACTGGAAGATTTAGACCCAAGGGAGGGCGGCGATATTTATTTAACCCCGATGAATATGCTGATTAATGGTAAAGAGCCAGAGAAAAATGAAACTCACTAAGATTGCTAAACCGTTTGAAATTAAATCGGTGGACGAGTCAGGGGTATTTGCAGGCTATGGCTCGGTGTTTGAAGTCGAAGACAGTTACGGTGATGTGGTTGAAAAAGGCGCTTTTTTACAATCACTGAATCAGTGGCAACAGAAAAATAAATTACCGGCTTTATTGTGGCAGCACCGTTATGACGAGCCTATCGGCGTCTATACCAAAATGGTGGAAGATAACCACGGCCTGTATGTGGAGGGGAAATTATTAATTGACGATGATCCCTTGGCAAAGCGGGCTTATGCCCATTTAAAAGCCGGTTCCGTCACTGGGTTATCGATTGGCTTTACACTTCCCAAAGGTGGTGGCGAATGGGATGAAGACACCGACACCTATCGTCTAAAGCAAGTGAAATTATGGGAAGTGTCCTTAGTGACGTTTCCTGCTAATGAATCGGCCACGGTGGATGGCGTTAAATCCGCCATTGACGGTGGCCCAAAAACCTTTGAGCGATTCCTGCGCGAAGCCGGTTTATCGCGAGCCCAAGCCAAAGGCTTAATGGCCGATGGTTATCACGCCTTGAATCAGCGAGACGTTGAGTTATCAAGTACCGTGAATCAATTGCAATCCCTTATTCAAACCTTAAAAGGATAAATCCATGGCTTACGCTGAAGAGATTAATAAGACAATTGAGGCATTAGGTGGTGCCTTTAATGAATTTAAAAAAACCAATGATGAACGCTTAACGACCTTAGAAAAAGGTGATGCGTTGGATGGATTGGTGGAAGGCAAACTGAAGTCAATCAATGACAAACTCTCAGAACTGGAAAAGCTCAAAGGTCAGTTTGAAGAATTGGAAACCAAAGCGAATCGACCTGGCAGCACGTTTGGGGGTAAACAACAAAACGCCGAATATGAAAAAGCCTTTGATCAATTTGTCAGAAAAGGTAAAACCGACCAGATCGATGATTTAAAAACCAAAACCATGCAAACCGGCAATGATGAGGATGGCGGTTATGCGGTACCGGAACAATTAGACCGGCAAATTATCGATTTTGGCCGTGATCAAGTGGTGATGCGTTCGGTTTGCGCCAGCCAAACCTTATCGACACCTGAGTTTAAAAAACTACGCAAAGAAGGCCGAGCGACATCGGGCTGGGTAGGGGAAACCGACCCAAGACCACAAACGGATACCCCTAAACTCAAAACGATTACACCCACCTGGGGAGAGATTTACGCCAATCCTGAAGCCACGCAAACCATGCTGGATGATGCCTTTTTTAATGTACAACAGTTTTTAGTGGGGGAAGTTGGCGAAGAATTTAGCGAACAAGAAGAAATTGCTTTTACTCGCGGTGATGGTAATGACAAGCCAAAGGGATTGTTTGCTTATCCTCGCACCCTAGAAACCGACGACAAAAGAGCGTTTGGCAAATTGCAGTATTTGGATACCGCCACCGCTAAGCTCGAAGCAGATGACCTGTTAAAGCTGTTGTACGCTTTAAAACGTAAATACCGCACCGGTGCTCGCTGGATGATGAACAGCACCAGTGTTGGGCAAGTACGGCTGATGAAGGATAATGACGGTAATTATTTATGGAGCCCTGGTTTACAAGCCGGTGAGCCGTCGAAACTGCTGGGTTATTCGCTGACGGAAAATGAGCAAGTCGATGACATTGCTGCGAAAAAAGCGCCGATATCCTTTGGTAATTTTAAGCGGGCGTATTTGATCTTAGATCGGATTGGTACACGGGTATTGCGCGATCCCTACACCAATAAACCCTTTGTGTCGTTTTATACCACCAAGCGGGTGGGGAATATGTTGTTGGATAGCAATGCTGTTAAGGTATTACAAATTAAAGCGGGATAATTAGAGGCGGGGATTCCCGCCTTTTTTAATCGCCCAGTGCATATGGTTAGTATTTGCATGTACTTCCCTCATAATCCCATGCGCCACCCGCATCTAAACAGGCATCAATTTGTAATGCGTTGGGATCAAAATCATGGAGCGCATAAATAATACCTGTCGCGGCCAGCCAAAAAAGAATAGCCATACCGCCCAAAACGGCAATAATAATTAACAACTTCATTTTGATGTTTTTACTCACAGTACAAAGAGCCTCACCAGACGTTTAAATTATCCATCTCAATATACTACTGGTTATTGAAGCAATTGGTGTGCATTAAATTTGCAAATTTTGTGCAGAAAGGCCCTTTATTTATTGTTGCGCGGTTAATATTAGGCAATCACTATGCTTGAACTCAACCTAGTTAAAAAACACCTGAATATTGATGAAGAAATAACCGAAGATGATGCCTATTTACAGGTATTAACCGAGGCGGCTATCGCTCATTTTGAAAGCACGACACAACGCTTGCTAGTGCAAGAAAACCTCACTGATACCGCCGTGGTGATCACCCGTGAAATTGAAATTGGTTTACTCATGCTCATTGGCCACTGGTATAACAACCGGGAGTCTGTAGTGATTGGCGGGGTTGTCAGTGAATTACCGTTATCTACCCAAACGATTTGGAATAAATACCGTTTTAAATCCCTATGAGAGCTGGACGTTTAAAACATCGTATTACCATTGAAAAACCTGAGTTAACTAAAGATGAATTTGGCCAGCCCACTAAAACTTGGGTCGTGGTATGTACAACAAGAGCCGCCATTGATCCCATATCAGGTAAAGAGTTTTTTGCTGCCCAGCAAATTAATAACGCCATTAATTACAAAATAACGATGCGTTATCGGCCAGGCATTAAGCCGCAGTGTCGGGTGAAGTATAAAGATCGGCTTTTTGACATTCACGCAGTACTCAACCCCAAAGAAGCCAATCGCGAATTACAGCTGATGTGTGAAGAACATGGAACTTAATCTGAATTTAACCGATGTGGAAGAGTTAACCGAGCAGTTTCGTGATGTAGAAGAAAAGCTAATTAATCGGGCGGTACGGCAAGGCTTGTTAGAAATTATTAAGCCGGTTAAAAAGCAGATGAAGCAGAATGCACCGGTTGATACGGGTGAACTAAAAAAAGCGATTAATCATAAATCCTTTGCTAAAGACCAATTTGCGGTGGTTTATTCGGGCATTTCGCAAAAAAAGCATCAGCCATCCGTCGTACAAAAAGCGTTAGCCATGGAATATGGCAACAACCGGCAAAAAGCTAAAAAGCCCTTTATTCAACCCGCTGTTGATCAATCCAATTTTTCCAACGCTAAGCAGGAGGTTATCGAGCTGATTGAAAAAAGGCTTGATGAATTGCTAAATGATTGAAATTAAAATCCAACAAGCCTTGTCCGCATTAGTGGATGATCGAGCTTACCCAACCATACTACCTGAAAAAGCCAAATACCCAGCCATCACTTACCATCGGGTGAATGCAGCTCAAGGCAGTGGCCGTATTAATACCACTGAGATCAGTGGACAAAACAGCGTATTTCAGGTGGTTGTTTGGAGCCAAAATTATGGCCAAGCACATTTGCTACAAAAGCAGTGTATAACTGAGTTTGCAAGCTTGGGGCTGCAACTGATATCCAGTGCGGATGGCTTTGAACCCGAAAAAATGCTGCACTCGGTGATTATGGAGTTTGAATGCTGGGGTGATTTAGCCTTAGTGGCAGATCGGCAAAGTACACCAGATAAAAGCCCAATTAAACAGTTTTTAAATAACGTACAGCAGCAGCTGTCTACGGTTTCCAATACCGCGCTGACTGATTACCAACTAGTTCAGCCGGTATTACCCGCCATTGTCCTTAAGCTACGACAAATTAAGCCTGCTAACGATTGGAGTGGGCCGGGCGCAGTAGAATGTAACTTAACTGCCTATTGCTGCCACCAAGTTGGCTACGCTGGGGATTTGGCGACTCAAGTATCATTACTGATTAATGCAAATCAATGGGACTTAGGCGACGCGCTGGACTTCCCGAAAAACATTACCGCTGATCAAGAAGTTATGTCACTGGGTGAGACACCCTACGAGCGCTGGCAAGTGAATTGGCAACAGCGCTTGTACATTGGCGATTCTATTTGGCTAGATGAAGGTACCCCACCTACAACCGTTTTATGCAGTGATGCCCCTGAGATTGGAATACCACACAAAGATGACTACCGAGTTGTTTCGCGTTAATGAGCTTTACCGGCTTTTAGTTAACTTAATTCGCCCTGGCACCATTTACCAAGTCGATCACCAACGGACCCGCGTCAGGGTGCAAATCGATCAACTAACCTCTGGTTGGTTACCTTGGTTAACCACCAGAGCAGGCCATGACCAAAGCTGGTGGGCACCAGAAGTGGGGGAGCAAGTCATTGTGTTATCCCCCAGTGGCGAATTAGCCAATGGTTTTGTGTTACCGGCTGTCTATCAAAACAAACACCCATCCCCTAGCCATGATCCTGATGAGTCCGTGTGGCAGTTTAAAAATCATGCCCGTTTTAGCTACCACCGAGGCAGTGATGAATTAATTATTGAGTTAACTGGTGCAGGTAATACCAAATTAATTAGTCCCGAAGGTATTCATTTTGTAGGTGATTTATTGGTTGAGGGAAATATTAAAGCGACCCAAGAAATAACCGACCACACGCGAAGTATGCAGGGAGATCGGGATATTTATAACGGACACAAACATGATGTTGTCGGCCACAGCACAGCTGTGCCGACGGGTAACAATCAGTAACTTTTTTCCATATTTAATAATCGACACTAATGTAGATATTAGCTATACCTGATAGTACTGTAATTAAGTTGTAAGGAAGGCATATCGTGAAAAAAAATAAACTAAGCCTTTTTAATCAAGCGCTCGAATTAATGAGTACTCGAACCTTAATAGATGGAGGTATTGGCGCAAGTATAGCACTTCTATCTACCTTTTTTGGTTCAAGTGTTGGCTTAAGTGGAACTGGTATTTTGAGTCACTTTTTTTTGATGATAATTGCTGGTTGGTTTATCGGTATTAGCTTGGGTCTGCTAACGGACTTCTATGAAAATAACTTAGAAAAAGTTAAACAAGAGAATGAATAAACCCTATGGTTTGTTCAGTTATTATAACTAATCACTTTAAATTTAATTAAAATAGAAAACCTCATACCACATGAAAGGCACTCACCGACAAACCGGTAAATCCCTTTCTAACCTCGATCATCTCCGCCAATCCATCACTGACATTCTGACCACCCGTATTGGAACAAGACTAATGCGGCGTGATTATGGCAGTCGTTTACCTGAATTAGTGGATCGCCCCATGAATGGTCAGTGGTTAGTGGAAATCTATGCAGCGACTGCTGAAGCCTTAATCCGTTGGGAACCCCGTTTAAAGGTTACCAAGGTGCAAGCGTTTCGTGGTGAACCTGGCGAGTTATTGATTGCGTTAGAAGGGATTTATTTACCCGAAGGCAAACCCATTACCTTGGATGGCATCATTGTATGAGCGAATTTACCGCCATTGATTTATCACAATTACCTGCACCGGATGTGATCGAGCCGATTGATTACGAGGAAATCCTCGCTTCCATGCTGGCCGATTTACAAAAGCGCGATAGCAGCTTTACCGCCTTGGTCGAATCTGACCCGGCCATGAAGATTCTAGAAGTTTGCGCTTATCGTGAAATGTTGAAGTGCCAGCAATTTAATGAGCGGACTAAAGCCGTCATGTTAGCTTATGCGCAAGGTTCGGATTTAGATCATTTGGGTGCGAATTACGGCGTTAAGCGTAAAGTCATTAAACCGGCTGATGATAATCAAGTGCCACCCACACCTGCTGTGATGGAATCAGATGAAGACTTTCGTCGTCGTATTCAATTAGGCCCCGAAGGCTATTCAACCGCTGGTCCGGTTGGTGCTTATTTAGCTCACTCGCATAATGCCCATGATCAAATTGCCGATGTGTCGGTGTATTCTGATCAGCCAGGCGAAGTCATCGTTACTTTTTTACGGCGATCCTTAGCCGATGAAGCCGATATGGCACCGGACGATGAAATAAAACAGGCGTTGTTAACCGCATTAAATGACGAAGATGTCAGGCCATTAACCGATCATATTAACGTGCAAGCGGCGGAAACTATCGACTATGCCATTAATGCCAAGCTACATGTACAACAAGGGCCGTCTTCTAAAACCATTATGGATACGGCAACGGCTGCCTTAAATGGATATGTTGAGCAGTGCTATAAACTCGGTAAAACCGTGGCACTTTCGGGTATTTATGATGCGCTCCATATGGGAGGCGTTACCCGCGTAGAATTGCTGTCACCCATAGCCGATATTCAAGCCAAAGTTTTTCAAGCCCCTAAAGCCACATCGATTGCTATTCACCTCGCGTAAACAATTCATTTTATTCTACTTATTCTAATGAGTTTATTACCCAATAACGCCAGCCTATTAGAGGAAGGGTTAGCTGATAGCACTCGTCGTATGAGTGACATACCGGCTTACCCTAATCACGTCTGGCATCCTGATACGTGCCCGGCCAATTGTTTACCCTGGTTGGCCTGGGCGTTATCGGTGGATGTCTGGAATCCAGACTGGCCTGAGTATGTAAAACGACAAACTATTGCCAATAGTGTGGTGGTGCATCGCATTAAAGGCACAAGAGGAGCACTCAAAAAAGCATTAGATGCCTTAAATGTGCAAACTGAAATTAAAGAATGGTTTGAATACCATGGTGAGCCCTTTACTTTCCAAGTCACCGCTTATGCTAATGATAATTTAAATACCGATGGCGATATTTTAAATAAAAAATTAATTGAGCAAATCCAAACCACGATTCAACGCACTAAGAATGTACGCAGTCATTTTAGTTTTCAGCTGGGGGCTAAGTTTAATACTGGTATCGCCGCTGGTTGTGTGACTCGGAATATCAACAGCATCAGAGTCACCAGTGTGGGTCGTGTTGAACAGCAAAACACGCTGGGCATTTGTGCGACGGCGGTTGTACGGCCATTGACCATTATTCGTGTATAGGAAAAACCATGCAAATTAATCCTATGATTACTGATGTCGGCTTGCAGGCCATATTCAATGCCAACAATGACGGCTTACAAGCCACCATTGCCGAAATTGCATTGGGTGATGGGAGTTACCTACCTGATGCCAAACAAACGCAATTAAAAAGTGAACAACTGAGACTCCCTATTTCAAAAAGCGAGCGGGCGGGAAAAAACCATATTATTTTAAGTGCCATCGCTGATGGCGACTCAGAGTTTTGGATTAGAGAGTTTGGCATATTTTTAGAGGATGGCACTTTATTAGCCGTTTGGTCATCGTTAGAGAAAGCCTTGCAATATAAAACCGCCAGCGCGCCTTGTTTTTTTTCTACCGATTTTATGTTAAGTGGCATGCCTGTCGATGCCATTACTGTCAATGACCAAGGGGCAGATATTGCTATTGCCTTATTTTTAGAACAGTTTGCCATGTTGAGTCAGGCGCAAATGGATCAAATGCGCCGTCACCTGGAATTATTATTTGCATTGAATCAACACGAAAAAACAGTGAGGAAATAATGACAATCGAACAACGCTTAGCCGATGCGGTTCAAGCCAGCAATCAACTGACAGAAGTCGTGCAAAATAAAATCCATGATATTAATCAGCAACTGAAAGCCGCTGAAGCGAGATTTAATACTTTTATGTTGGAGGCGCGTAAAGAAAGACCCTTTTACCGACAATCTAAAAATCAGTTTGGTAATTTAGTCGATAAAATGTTAGATGGGTTTGATAAAAGTAAAGCATTTTCCATTGACGTGTCATTATATCGAGAAATTAAAACAGGCATTGATTGGGAACAACGCGATAACGAGGAAAAAGAAATACTGACGTGTATGGGGTTAAAAGGCCATACGTTTTTTCAGCCGAAGATTCGTATTTTACGAATGGTGTGGAGTGGCTATGATCAAGAGAAACATAACAGCAACTGTATTTGGCCCATTATTCCCGCGAACCGTTCTGTTCCTGTCACTGCTGGTAGTTATGCAAAATTAATCTCGGGTGATATCCGAAGTACCTGGCTTAATGGGGTTAACCATGAGTGGGGGGTATGCGGTGCAAACTATGAAAGCCAGCCTGGCTTATATTTTCATGCCCACCCTTATGTGTATTCTCCGGCAGGTGAAGTGTTATTTTTCTGGCCTGCTGTAGTGACAGGCTATGTGCCACTGGATCGAGATAAGCCACTTTGGGGTTATTATCCTTCCATGCATGGCGAAAACCCTTTTGATACGGACCCCGTCCCTAACATGGATCGAGAAAATCGACGCGCAATCGAACGATCATAATTAGTCATCTCATTTCCCTCATTTTTAATCCCACTCTATTTATTCGCCCCAAAAAGGAAACCCCATGCCTGAAGAATTTCTCCATGGCGTCGAGGTCGTTGAAATTGACAGCGGCCCACGCCCAATACGAACCGTTAAAAGCAGTGTGATTGGTTTAGTCGGCACAGCCCCCGAGGCTAAAGACGACGTTTTCCCTTATGACACACCGATTTTATTAGCGGGCAGCTTAAAAAAAGCGAAAGCACTGGGTAAGCAAGGGACGTTACCTACAGCCTTGCAAGGTATTTTTGATCAGATTGGGGCGATGGTCGTGCTCATTCGAGTGAAACATGATGCCGATGAAGCCAAACAGTTAAACGCCATTATTGGCCAGCAGGGGGAGCCCAATACCGGTATATATGCATTGCTCGATGCTAAAAGCACGGTACATGTCGAACCACGCTTAATCATTGCCCCTGGTTATTCGCACCAGGAAGCCGCTGGTAAAGCGATGGTATCCACAGCTGAGCGGTTAGGTGGAATTGCTATTATTGATGGCCCCAATAAAACGGGTGAAGACGCGATTAACTACCGTAAAAAGTTTGGTGCCCGTTATGCCTATTTGATTGATCCGTGGGTAAAAGTGTGGAGTACTGAGCAAAGCAAGATCGTGATTGAACCGGCTTCCGCCCGCGTGGCGGGATTAATGGCCAAAATCGATAATGACCAGGGTTTCTGGCATTCGCCTTCGAATAAATTAATTAATGGCATTTTAGGTACGGCCCGACCGATTGATTTTAAATTGGGGGATAAAAACTGCCGGGCGAATTATTTAAATAGCGAAGAAGTCACCACCATTATTCAAGAAGACGGCTACCGTCTCTGGGGTAACCGGACCTGTAGTGGTGATCCGAAATGGGCGTTTGTCAGTGTGGTGCGTACCGCCGAAATTATTTATGACTCACTGCAACGGGCACACCTGTGGGCGGTGGATCGTAATATCACGAAAAACTACATCGCTGATGTCACTGAAGGGGTAAATAATTATCTACGTCGGTTAAAAAATATCGGGGCCATTTTAGGTGGCACTTGCTGGGCTGATCCCGAATTAAATACCCCTGACGCCTTAGCGGATGGTAAGGTGTATTTTAATTTTGATTTTACCCCACCGGCACCAGCGGAACACATCACCTTTAATGCCACCTTAACCGACGATTATTTTAAGGAGGTGTTTAATGCACGCTAATCACGTCGCTTATGCCACGTTATTTATTGATGGGGCCAGCCAAGCGGGACGGGTTCAATCCATTACCTTGCCCAAGCTTACCCTTAAAACTGAAGAGTTTAGAGGCGGTGGTATGGATGGGGTAACCCATTTGGATTTGGGGATGGAAGCCATGGAGCTGAGTTTTACCATCGACGACTGTAATACCGACGTCCTTAAGCATTTTGGTTTCCAAAAAGGCAAACAGGTGCCATTTAATATAAAAGGCGTCCTGCGCAATCCTGGCCAGGGTGAACAAGGGATTGATGCGGTTTGCCGGGGTTTAGTCAGTGAACTGGATTTTGGGGAGTGGAAACAAGCGGAATTATCCAGCTTAACCGCCACCCTCAAACTGGATTACTACAAACTCACCATTAACAACCAGCTGATTTATGAGATTGATGTGGTTAACCATGTGCGTAACGTGGAAGGTACTGACCACATGCAGAATATTCGTGAATTATTAGGCTTATAAAAAAAACAGCTATCTCAACCAGCTAACAAGCAAACAAACACACAACACAATAGGTACACCATGAGCGAAAATATTACTTTACATTACCCGATCGAAATCAATGGCGAAGTCATTAACGAAGTTACTTTACGCCGCCCTAAAACCAAAGACATGAAAAACATTGAAAAACGCGGTGGCGGTGAAATTAGTCAAAGCATTCATATGATTGCGGATTTATCCGGCTTGGATATTAACACCATAGAAGAGCTGGACGCTGCAGACTTTCAACGCTTGAATGAGGTGGTGGCTGGTTTTTTAGACTCGACTGGCGATCGGTCCAGCAAATCTGCCTAAACCTGTCTTATTACTTGAGAGGCACCCCATTGTCAGAGCTGTTAGACATGGACCTCGACGACCTGCTTGATTGGTATCAATCCCTTCCTAAACAATAACCATGATAATCAAAGGGAATCGTTTTTAGGGGCGGCATCAAATGATGAAGCGAAGGCGCTTATAAAAAATAAGTGACTGAGCTGAAGAATGCAGATAACAAACCCTAAAAATTATTCACGAAGAGTATATGGCGAATAAACTCAACATTGCTATCGGCGCTTATATTGATAAGTCGCTGGCGAAAAGCTTTAAAAAAACCGAATCTGCTACCAGTAAATTAGGTAAAGCCTACCGGGAAACCAATAAAAAGCTGGCCGCTGTACGACAGGTAGATCGGTATCGCCAACGCTTGGCTCAATTACGTCGGCAACAGCAACAAGCCGGGGGAAGTAATCAACAGTTAGCCAATGCGATTCGGCGTACTGAGCAATCCTTATCGCGTGCTTCTCGCTCTGCACAACGCTATGGGGTGAATTTAAATAACCTGGCCCGCACCCAGCGACAGTTGCAGCGTACTGCTCGTTTTCAAGGACTTCAGCAATCAGGGATGCGACGGCTTGGCCAGTTAAAAACTGCCGGTAAATGGGCTGCTGGAGGCTTAGCCGGGGCAGCGGGTGGACTGTTAGCCATGGTAAAATCCACGGCGGATCGAGGTGACCCAATTGCCAAACATGCCGCCAAATTGGGATTTACTGTTGAAGGACTTCAAGAGTATCAATATGCCGCTGAGCGTTCTGGGGTATCAACAGCACAGTTTAATACCGCCTCACAACGGATGGTACGACGGGTGTCGGAAGCCGCTGCTGGGATTGGTAAAACCGGTAAAGCACTCAAAGAACTAGGGCTGGATGCTAAGTGGCTAAACTCGCTGAAACCTGAAGAGCAGTTTGAGCAAATCTCAGAAGCAATGAAGCATATCCCCAATAAAGCGGATCGTGTACGCCTAGCCATGAAGTTATTCGATACCGAAGGTGTTGGGCTGGTGAATATGTTGAATGGCGGAAAAGCAGGCTTAGAAGCATTAAGAAAAGATGCCAGAGCCACCGGTAATATAATTTCTAAAGAAGATGCTAAAAATGCCGAGGATTTTCAGGATGCGTTTTTAGACTTTAAACAAATCATTGGCAGTGTCAGTAAATCCTTTGGCGCTAAGTTTATGCCCTTGGTTACCCGTATGATGATTAAGTTTAAAGCCTTTCATGAAAAATACGGTGCTCGCTTTAATCAACTACTAATCCACATGGCGGATTCCTTAGTGAATGTGGGTCGCTTTATGTGGAACCTGGGTTCAATGGTTATTACTGTCGCTGGCAAAATAAATCATTTTATCGAGACTACCATTGGTTGGAAAAATATAGCCGCTGTCGTTGCAGCTTTGGTTGGGGTGAAATTAGTGGGAGCGGTATTAGCCGCCGGTACGGCCATAATGGCATTAATTCCAGCCATTAAAGCGGTGGGCTTAGCGATGATGGCCAATCCGATTGGCTTAATTATTAAACTCATTGCTGTTGGCGCGACGTTGATTTATACCAATTGGAGTACGGCTTCTACTTTTTTAGGGGATACCTTTGATTCGATTTCTAATGCTTGTAGTGAAGCATTTGAAATAATTAAAAAATACTTTCTCAACTTCACGCCGCTTGGTTATATCATTTCCAACTGGGATGGTATCAGTGATTTTTTTAGTAACCTTTGGGATAAAATTAACGAGGCATTTGATGGTGGTGTAACGGGTATTGCCAAAAGCTTTTTAAGTTATTCGCCTTTAGGATTAATGATGAAAATCTGGCAACCGGCGATTGATTGGCTACGCAGTAAATTTAAATGGATTAATAACGCCATTGAAAAGCTTAAAGGCATTAAGCGCTGGTTTACGGGTGATGATGAGGAAGACAAGCAAACTGTTGCAGGCAAAGTCAATCAACGGATGCAACAACGCCGAGCCGAGATACAAGCGACACAAGGCATCAATGCCAAGCAAATCGAAAGGCGGCTGCAGCAAATCAACCAACAAAAAAACATGAATGCTACCACCCACATCAATGCACCGATCACAATTCAGGGGGCAACAGGCCTATCCGCTGAAGAAATTGCCCAGCAGGTTAATGCCAAGCTAGAAGAGCGTGAACAGGAAGCCGAAGCCCGACAACGCAGTGCTTTATATGATATGGATATGGCGACCCTATGAGCTATACACTGCTTAAGCTGGGTGATTTCATCTTCTCGATCAAAACAGCCAGTTACCAACAGTTGCGCCAACAATGGCAATTTAAATGGGCTAGTCAGCCTATTATTGGTGGTTATCCCCAGCAGCAGTATACCGGAGAAACCGTCCGAACCATGACTTTAAGTGGCGTTATGTACCCTGGCCAATATGGCAGCCGTGATAGCCTGCTTCATATGGTAGAGCTGGCTGGTACGGGTGCGCCTTTTATCCTGGTAGCGGGTACTGGAGAAATACTCGGTTACTGGTGTATTACCCAAGTAAACGAAAACGGTTCTTACCCAGATAAAGAAGGCAAGTGCCGTAAAATTGAATTCAGTGTGAGCATAACCTACTATGGCGACAGTCTACCGAACCAAAGACGGTGATACCCTGGATTGGATTTGTAAGCAGTATTATGGTGATGAAAGCTTTGTACTGCAGGTGTTAGATGCTAATCCGAGGTTGGTGGAGCAAGGACCAGTTTTATCAGCGGGTATTGAAGTGACATTACCTGAAGTTAGCAGAATATCTCATATAAATGAATCACTGTTCCTGTAATATATTGACTTAATGAATTAATACTCATAGCATGTGACGCAGGGTAGAGTGTAGAAGTCCTAGCTAACTACATCTTTAGCTATGTTGACCTACAGCGAGTCACTCCAGATGCCCCTCTTGCTTGCAACTGGTCCAAGCACCAGATTTAGTTATAACTCAACCTATTTAAGCTTTACCAAGATCAACTCCCAATAGACTAATTTAAGAGCCTATAATGAAGTTAAGTTTGATACCAATTTTATTAGCCGGATCCCTATCAGCAACGCTGAGTTTTGCAATAACATTAGAGGATACTGCTGATAATAAGTGTAAAGTATTTAAGGATGGAGAGCTTTATGAAATTCGCAATCAAAGTTGTGAAATAACTTTAAATGATTTAACAAACAATGGTCTAAGATGGAGTGACCTTGCTTTAAAAAGCCATATCAATCCCCTCAGTAATGAAATCATGGCAGTTACCAGCATAAATACTTACCACTATCAACTTAATGGACCCAAGTATGGAGTTATGGCCCAGGAACTGGAAGAAATCTATCCTGATTTAGTTGAAACAACTAGTAGTGGCTTAAAAAGAGTAGATTATATAGGGTTGAGCACTCTTACATTACAAGCACTGAAAGAAGCTAATGAAAAAATTAAGCAACTAGAAAGACGTATAGAGTCAATAGAACAAAGTAATTAAGGTGTAACTGTTGGTAGCTCGTTGGTTCGAATCCAGCCCCCGCTACCAACCGATTTAAACTCACTTCAATTTTATTCCTCTAAAAAAATCCTTTTTTAAATATTTTCTATTTCATTCACCGCATTTTTTAAAACATTCCTTTATCAATATAATAATACTGCTACCAACAGTGATTAATTATCAAATCAAAATTAATTCTCAGTTAATAGACTTCAGTCGTCACCTTATTAGCCTCGAACTCACCGACGAAGCGGGCATAAAGTCTGATAGTGTTACTCTTAAGCTTTCTGACCCTGGAGGTAACTTACCCATACCCACCAAAGGCACCAAGCTATCAGTCGCCATCCAGAATATTCATATGGGTGATTTTATTATTGATGAGGTGTCACTCTCTGGGCCTCCCAACCAAATGACCATTCAGGCCAAAGGGGCTAACCTTCGGGATCAGCTCCGTAGTCCTAAATCACGTTCATGGCATAAAAAAAAGTTAGTAGATATTGTGACTACAGTGGCTAATGACAATGGTTTGAAGCCTAAAATTGCAGAAGTATTTACTTCTATTGTCATTGATCATATAGACCAGACAGAAGAATCTGATATTAATTTTTTAAGTCGAATTGCGTTAGATCATGGGGCAATTGTTAAACCAATGATGGAACATTTAGTGTTTGTCGAACGAGGGAAAACCAAAACAGCAACCGGTAAACAATTGTCTGCAATAACAATTTCAAAAATTAATAAATGGAATTTAAAATCCCCTGACAGACAATATTATAAAAGTGTGATGGCTAAGTATCACAGTGCTGAAGGTGGTAAGACAGAGCATGTAAAGGTGGGTAATGGCGAACCAATCTATACTATTAAAATGGTATATCCAACCAGGGAAGCAGCTAAAGCCAGTGCTAAAGCCAAGTTAAGTGGATTAAATGATACAGAAGCCAGTTTAAGTATAACCACAGTGGGTAATCCTGAGTTAATCGCTGAGCGACCGGTGGTTATTCAGGGAATAAGGACTGGTGTTGATGGCCGGTGGGTGGTGAAGCAGGCAAAGCATTCTTTAAGTGCTTCGGGGTATGCGACGAGTGTTAGTTTAATTAAATGAAGTATAAAGAGAGTTATACGTCAGCATGACGCAATATATTACGTCACTCCGACGTATAACAGAAAGCTAAAAACCATTCAAATTGTTAAAAATCAGCTATTTATAACGAATAGCTAAATATTAATCTGGGTATAAAACTGTGAATTTGATCAAATAATTTGGAGTATTATACGTCACTACGACGTAATGTATCACGTCAGAGTGACGTTCATTAATAGTTAGGAATACAAATACAAAAAGGACTTCATGGCCAATATTGCAATAGCTTCAAATATCTCTAGCGGTGACAGTAGAGGTAACGAATTTTCTTGTGAATTGCAAATTGAAAATCGTGCAAGCAGCCCAATTGAAATTATAAGTATTAATCCACGAATACCCGATGGGGTTGATATCCAGGAAATTCATGATACCTCTGTAGCAGAATATCAACGTGAACATCAAAAGATATGTTCTGAAATTGCACTACTGCTTGATGAACACAATTTTTCAAAGTCTAGAGAGTACAGGCAAAAAGTATTTAAAATTGTCAAAGAAGATTTGCAAGAAACATTTAAATTGAAAAACGTTGCTAACGTATATTACAGAATGATCACGGGACAGCTAGAGGAAATGCAGAAAAAGCGTCTAGAGAAATATGCAAGCTTTTCATTGACAATACACAATAGCACAGAGGCGGAATCTGCTATTAATAAATTTTTAGGCGAAGATACTGAGGATGAGAAATTCTTGTCTAATTTTATAAGGATGAAGCTGGATAGGCTGCGGGAGTTAGAGAAGAAGAATATAGTAATCGGTAGTGACACCCTGTTGTCAACTATCGGCCCCTCAGAATCTTTTGACCGCACTTATGTATTTAAATGTGAAAGAGGTGCATTTAACTCCAAGTCCTACAATTTGAGCTTTGATTGCTCAACCAAAGAACCTGAAGCTCTAGAACCTAAGAACGATTCAGTTTCAGTAAATATAACTGTATCACCAAACCCAGTCGCTTTAACACTCGTGGCGCTACTCGGCGCCTTTCTAGGAGTTATTTTAAAGGAATCAGTTAATCCTGTCCCGAATGGCGTTGAATACGTGGCTTATTGGAGTAGCATGTTTAGCACCTCAGCGCATAAGTTTGTAGCCGCATTGGTTTCTGCGTTGATATTCTTTAATATCTATGAGCACACAGAACTCGGCAAAAAACTAAATCAAGGAATTAGCTGGAGAAGTGTGTTAATGATAGGAGCAATATGCGGTTTACTAAATGACCGCATTATTGCGGCGTTAACAGGCTTGATAACTGGTTAACCTTGATGAAATTCCTAACAATTGCATGCATTCGGACAGCAAAAAGCGCCGCTCGTTCCTCTCTATGCTTTTTGCTGCCGGTGATGCGAGGCGTTATGCAGTAATACACATGGAGGGAAAACATGGGTAATAATAATCAACAAAACTGGCTACAAAAATTCGCGCGAGAACATCCGTTCCAGCTTGGCGCCCTAGCAGTTTCTTCTTCTGTATTTCTTTGTTCCTGTATTGGGTTTTTCAGGGAATACCTTCTACTTAAACGATTTGGAATAAATGTGGCAACATTTGCGGAGGTGAATGATTTCCTTGTCGCCGGTCTTAAAGATCCAACTGTTTTGGCAGTTTTTCCGGTCATGGGGATAGCAATAATTTACTTATCTTTCAAGGGGCATATTTTCATTAGAGGTAGACCGATAGGAGTAATGGTGCTGGTGGTTTGTCTTTTGTATCCATTTGGCGTAGCTCTAGCCTATATACCATTTTATGAAGTAAGAAAAGAAACGGATGAAATTGTAGAGGGCAAAAACCCAGTTACACTGCATCTGAGAGACAAAACAACAATTGGTAGTGAGTCAGAGCCACTCACTATTATATCAACCACCGAAAAGTATATATTTTTATATCAATATAAATCAAAGCAACCTCTTGTAACCCCAACTGCTAGCGTTTCTTATATCAAGTATTTATTGGAATATCCAGATTCATGAAATTGCATAACAAACACATCAAATTCGCTCCCTTCGGTCGTTGGACGTTCGCAATCTATCTTCCGTTAGCATTAAAAAGATATTGATAAAGCCATTATGAAAGATTATTTATGGATATTCATAATTATAGGTGCAGCTATTATCTGGGGAATAATTTCTTGGATTATGGAAATTGCTTCAGATTCTAAAAAGTATTTAGAATTAAAGCCGAAATTAGATAATCTGGAAAATTCGATAAAAGAGCATGAACTCAAGCTCAAAAAAGATAGAGAAGAACTAGAGCTAAAAATAAAAAAGTGGAATGAAAAAGTAGAAAATGATAAACAGGAAATTAAAAAGATTGCAAATCAAAAATCTATGGGTTTTCCATGGCTCGCAGAAGCATATGCAGATTATTTTGCTCTGAAAGATGGTGAAATAGAGAAGTATCTAAGATATAAAAAAAGTCCAGCATACAAGGCAGCTGAAAATGTAAAAATTATAAAGGAAGAAAAGAAAGAATTAGTCAGAGAGAATAAAATAATTAAATATAAGATAAATTATTTTGTAAAATTGTTTCCGTGGCTTTTAGATTTAATAGCCGAGGATGAGGGGGAAGAGATACCTGTTCGGGTTGAAGGCAATATTGGGAATGGCAAATCAGAAGATAGGGTTAAAAACTATCTTACGCAAGAAGAATATCAAAGTCTACCTTCTGTTGAAAGAAATCAAATGGCTTTAGATAGGTATTTGAGAAATCGTCACAAATCGAAATGGGCAATAGGTAGAGATTATGAAATGTATGTTGGTTATTTATATGACCAAAAAGGATATTCGATAGAGTACAAAGGAATCATTGATGGTTTTGAAGATTTGGGTCGTGATATTATTGCAAGAAAAAAGGATGAAGTTTGTATTATTCAGTGTAAGTGTTGGGCTCAGTATAAGGAAATTCATGAAAAACATATATTTCAACTGTTTGGTACAACAATGGAATATTGGATTAAAAATTTTAAGATTCATAAAAACTCAAAAAATTTTGATGAATTTTCTGGTTTTTTAAAAGAAGATAAACTTAGACCCGTATTTTTCACCTCAGCCAGTTTATCCACTAAAGCAAAGGAAATGGCACATGCATTAAATATTGAAATTGTGGAAAATGAACCGCTCGGTGAATTCCCAAGAATTAAGTGTAACATAAATAATGATAAATCTCGACAGAAAAAAATTTACCATTTACCCATGGATCAACAGTACGACAGAACAGTTATTGGAAATCGATCAGGAGAATTTTATGCTTTTACAGTTAAAGAAGCAGAGGATGCTGGTTTCAGAAGAGCTTTTAAGCATAGATTTTAAATGGTAGAAATATACTGTAAATATTAAATTATAATACTAACAAATCACTGTGCTGGGTTTTCACTCCGCTGACCTTCTTAAAAAACCAGTGAGTTCAAACGTTAGTCTCATAATAAACTCTTATCTTAATAATTTTCATATATTATCTGCCTGCCTCTACTTTCAGTACACTTATAAGTAGTTTTCCCTTGAAGAAGTATACATAATGTCTAAGCCTATCTTTGCATGGATGGGCGGCAAGCGCCGTTTAGCCTTGCCACCTGGCGGAAGTATTAACAGCTATTTGTATGTACGTAACTCAGTAAAACTACTATATTTAGTGTCATATTCTCCTATATCAAACATCATAGTCATGCCATAACGAACAATATATCCATTAGGCTCCCAATGGATTCCAGTCGCTTCTGGAGCGTCAATAATTGGACTTTCTGCAATAAATACTCCTGATTCATTGTCGTATAGTTTTGCGAATACGGTATATTCCGCTACACTGTAAAGTATAATTTTAAATTTTTTATTTGGGCTCAATTCTTCCCAGTAGGGTACTGATAAACCTTTTTTGGCCCAATTTACTAAGAATAAATCCACTAATACACAATGCAACAAATAAACAAAGTATAAAGAATATCTTTTTCATTGAGCTGATAGCTATTTAGTAAAACTATTATACTTTGTATCGTATGCGCCAAGATCAAAAAGCACCTCCATGCCAAAGTAAACCCTGTAGTCTTCGCCAAATCGTCCCCAATGTAGCCCGCCTGCACCTTCAGAGACAACAATTTCACTCTCTGCTATAAACTTACCTGTTTCGTAATCATATAATTTTCCGAAACTTTCTACTAGAGAGTCTGTTATGTGAAGCTTGGCTGCATTATAAACCACTACTTTAAATTTTTTGTTTGGGCTTACTTCTTCATAAGCTGGTGATGCTAGCCCTTTTTCAGCCCATTTCGGAAATACACAAGTTACAGCTAAAGCTACAGTAGCTATTAAGGCTACTAACTTAACTTTTTTGGCCATTGATCTGATTGCTGTTTAGTATCATAAGCACCAAGATCAAAAAGCACTTCCATACCAAAGTAAACCCTATAGTCCTTGTTAAATCGTCCCCAATGTAGCCCGCCCGTACCTTCAACTACCGTATTGCCGCCTGAATTTTGATCACTAATACGTCCCCATTGAATCATTGTACTGCACCACTACTAGTTACTGTCTTCTAATTGGTAGTTTAGACGGCACTAGTAGGATGTGCTGGTACTGAGTCAGGTTTAAGTTTTTCACATCAAGTAGAGCTTATTCGTTTTTATTACCTTCTAATGCACGATCCAATCCTTCTTTTAAGTATTTACTGGACTCAATGATATGGGGTAAACGCTCCTTCTGCTTATCTAAATAGAGGTAAACACCCAATGTTCCTACTTCCTTTTCATCTATAACTTTAACTAAACGAGGTTCATTTACCACAAAACAACAAGGAAATAATGCTACACCCATACCGCTCAATACAACTGCTAAGCGTGCATAAGGGCTATTACTACGAAAAGATCGTTTCATTTTGGCAGACTTTTTAAACCATGCACTAGGAGCAATATGCTCCCCATTCTCTTCAAAATCGATCAGTACGTGGTCTTTGAGCTTGATATTATAGTTGTCACCACCTTGAGCAGCGTCTAAATACTTTTGTGTTCCATAAACGGCAAATGGTGAAGAATACTCAGCCAACAGCCTATAATTCTCTTTATTGCTTTTAGTCCACAATATCGAAAGATCCGTCTGCCGAGCAGCTAAAGCTGCTAATGGACTAGCTGTAAATAAACTGGCAGTAATGCCTGGATGTGCATTGTGCAATGGAACTATTGCTTCAGTTGTTAATAGAGGAACTATAATTTCAGGTACAGCAATGCTAACCGACCCCATTAACTCTACATCATCATGCACAGCCTTTGGAATACTTGCCATCATATATGAAATTTCTTCAGCCATGGGGATTAATTGCAATCCTGCGGCAGTTATCGTATAGCCTTTACGATCTGCCTCAAATAATTTTACTCCTAAAGTTTTCTCAAGCTCATTAATTTTACGCCAAACTGTTGACTGTGATACGCGTAAAACCTCTGCGGCTGCATTTGAGCTACCTAACTTAACAACAGCAAGAAAAAACTGGACGTGATCCCAATTCATACTACTCCTCCAACAGCTCAAAATTTTTATTCAAATATGAATAGCCATTTAAAAGCGTTATTCAAAATTGAATAACAACTATTTTCAATTAGGTATTTATAAATCATTTTAAATAGTTTCCTAATTATCACTATACCTAAGCCATTAACTGCTGTATATTTGAACAGCATGGAAACTTAATTGAGAAGGTATAAATAATGGCTATCAACAAAGTTCAATTTCAAAAAGGCCTGAGTTTAAACGAGTTTCTCAAACAATATGGTACAGAAGAACAATGCTTTAATACCTTATACAAATTGCGATGGCCAGAAGGTTTTCAGTGCCCCAATTGTGGATACGACAAATGCTGTCAACTCACTACTAGAAAGCTTCAGCAGTGCTATAAATGTCACCAGCAAACATCTGTAACTGCAGGTACTATCTTTGAATCAACCAAATTACCATTAAAGACTTGGTTCCAAGGGATGTATTTGATCTCCCAAGACAAAAAAGGTATATCAGCCATAGAATTACATCGCCATTTAGGTATTTCCTATCAAGCTGCCTGGAGAATGAAACATAAGCTCATGAAAGTGATGCAAGAAAGAGAAGGCACCAAGCAATTGTCGGGTTTTATTGAAATTGATGATGCCTATCTTGGTGGTGAGCGTACAGGTTGCAAAAGAGGTAGGGGAGCAGATGGGAAAATACCTTTTGTAGCAGCCGTAGAAACAACAAAACAAGGTCAACCGACACGAATTAAACTGAGCATTTTAAAAGGGTTTAATAAAGAAGAGATAACGGCTTGGAGTAGGCAGAATTTGGCCAAGGGCAGTACCGTAATCTCCGATGGACTGGCCTGTTTTAATGGTGTCATAGAAGCAGGTTGTCTTCATGATAAAATTGTATGCGGTGGTGGTCGTGCATCAGTAGAGGAACCTGAATTTTATTGGGTTAACACCATCCTTGGAAACTTAAAAAGTGCTTTACGTAGTACTTATCATGCTATTCGCGCTAAATATGCACAACGTTATCTTGCTGAATTTCAGTATCGATTTAATCGAAGATTTAGCTTAGTAGAATTTATTCCTAGGCTAGCATTTGTAGCACTGAGAACACCTCCACTACCAGGTAAGCTACTAAATATAGCTTAGGTATGATGATAATTAGGTAAAATTATCAACTATGACTAAACTGTGCCTAAGTTTCAAAAAGTACTTGTCGATTGCATCTACACATTTTAATAGGTAGCTTGGATTGTATAGTGCATATACTCCTTTTGTAGAACTTTGTACAAAATAAACACAATAAAATATAGCTTTAGACCTGTGTCACTCTTCTTCGGACTTTCTTATATTGAGCAATCTATACATCAGCTTGTCTCTGTTGAATACTTTTTAAGGCTATATTTTGTAAATCATAAATTAGGCTACTCCGATTACTAAGTCTTTTAAAGATTACTCATCACTCCCAAACATATTAGGCACCATCACAGGACAAAAAAATAATCAGCAGATATTGATGTGACAGCACAAAATGTTGAAGAAATATTTCCAGAGCTTGTAAGCACTTCAGCCGCAACAGGTTTAAACAGGTTAATTATTCAAGAATTATTGGAGTAGAAGTTACAAAAAAAACTAAAGCAAGAAAATGAAGCATCAAGGCAAGAGATAGGATTGAGTTATAATCCTTAACCAAACTCAATGGGCAAGGAAGCAACAGTGCTAATAATTATAACAGATATAAAAATACTGAAGACCTTGATATTACTGAGCTATATCCATAAATAATAGTTTCTTAAGATAGATTATTTTCAACTATACTCAAGCAGAAAAATAGCCAGTAAAAAACACAAAGGTAATTCCCTATGAAGTATTTTTCTGCTCTTTGTTCCTTTAGTATATTATCCCTAGTATTAGGTACCCCTAACACATCAGTGCATGCAGAAGGAGTAGGTGTTTCCGCAGATAAAATCAAACTCGGTAGCGTACTCGCTCTCAGAGGCCGGGCTAGAAGTTTAGGTTCAGGAATGAGGGATGGTTTAGAAGCCGCTTTTTCAGGTGTTACTGTTAAAGGTAAAACCATTGAAGTAGTTTTTGAAAATGATGGTTATGAGCCAGACCAAGCCATTAAAGGTACCAATAAACTTATCAAAGAAAATATATTTTTGATGATAGGAAATGTTGGCACACCCACTGCTAAAGTGACATTACCTATTCTGGCCAAACATAAAGTACCAGCAGTTGGCTTTTTTACTGGGGCAGGCCTATTACGACCAGGCCCCGGCCCCGTTGTCAATTATCGAGCCAGTTATGTCCAGGAAACCGCAGCTGTTATCAAGGCAGCTTTAACACATGGCCTCAAGCCCACAGAAGTATGTGCCTATGTACAAAATGACGCCTATGGCATGGCCGGTTTAACAGGAATAAAGCTAGCTTTAGAAAAAGCCAATGCCGGTTCTAAATTACTTGATACACTTACGAAAATTATAGAAATGTCGGGGAATAACCCTCCTCGAAATAATGTTGGCCCAGTAGGTGTTTACAAACGTAATACCCGTGAAATAAACCCTGGCTATAAGTCACTGAAAAGTTGGGAACAAAAGAATAATAGTAAATGTCGCCTGGTCGTGACCGTTGGTGCTTATGACAACATTTCCCAAATGGTTCGCTTGGCAAATAAAACCAATAACGAAAACTGGATTTTTTCTGCAGTTTCCTTTACTGGTGCCAATGTATTACAAAAAAAGCTAGTTGGTTTTGGTGTAGATGAGCGAATTATCATGACCCAGGTTGTCCCCCTACTAAACTCTGACTTACCAATCGTGCAAGAGGCCAAATCAGCACTTGGTAATAAGTTTGGCTTTGTTTCACTAGAAGGCTATATAGTGGGAAAAATGACAGTTAAACTATTTGAAAAAATGCCAAGTCCAATTACCAGAGAAAATTTCATAAAGCATGCCAAGTCAGCAAAGTTTGATTTAGGCGGAGTTGCTATTGACTTTACTAAAAATGGTTATCAAGGCTCTGACTTGGTAATTCCCAGTTATCTAACCAAAGAAAGTTATGTTCAAATGACAAAATCCATTTGGGAGTCTATTATTAAATAAACATTGTTTTAACTCGAGTATTTCTGTGACCTAATAAAATTTCGGGTTATTCCTATTGGCTCAATATGGATTCCTGGGGGACTATGCTCGGGATGAAGATGGTGATGGTTTTCATGAAATTCATGTCAACACAGTAGAAGGTTGCTGGTCACTGCTGACCTCTTGGCTTAGGCCACATCGTGGTATATCACAAGAGAAACTACCTTATTATTTAGCATTGTTTGAGTTTGTGTATAATTTAAAACGTCGTGGTAAAGGGATTATTAAATGATTTGGTAGGGCTATTAATCTAGCCCCCAGGAATCCATATTGAGCCAAGAAGAATATCTTTCAGCTGGAATGAACGATTATCTAACCAAACCAATTAAACTAGAGCAGTTGCAACAAATATTAAAGCGCTGGTTGTTATAAACCAGCTCTTATTTCTTTGATAATACCTTTAGTTGTTGGATTTACCTCACGCCAAATATGAAAAGCTGCGGCAGCCTGTTCTACTAACATTCCTAAACCATCAATCTGTTTTTGTGAGCCCTTTTCTTGTGCCCACTGATTAAATGCAGTTTGCTCTGCACCATACATCATGTCATAGCATATTGTTTGCGAGCCAATAACTCGATCTGGTAACGGGGGAAGATCACCCTGTAAGCTCGCTGAAGTACCATTAATAATAATATCGAAAGTTTCGTTCAATTCAGTAAAATTAGAGACTTCAATTGCCATTAAATCAGCAAAATCATCAGCTAACTTATCTGCTTTAGATACAGTTCGATTAGCAATGGTAATGCTGGCTGGTTGTTTAGTAATTATTGGTTCTAAAACACCTCTTACTGCCCCACCAGCACCTAGAATCAATATTTTCTTATTAACTAATAATACTTGCTGATTGATTTCCAGATCAGTTACCAGTCCTACACCATCTGTATTATCACCACATAATAAGTTTTCTTCATTAAGCCAAAGAGTATTAACAGCCCCAGCCTTTTTAGCCGCTTCAGTTAACAGTTGAGAATAATGCCAGGCATTTTGTTTAAATGGCACAGTTACATTTAAGCCTTTACCTCCTTCATTAAAAAAGTCACTCACTACTTGTTCAAAGCCGTCTAAAGGCGCAAGTAGTGTTTTGTAGGCTAAATCCTGATGAGTTTGTTCAGCAAACAATTGGTGAATAACGGGCGATTTACTGTGTGCAATAGGGTTACCAACAACTGCGTATTGATCTGTCATAGCTTTTCCCTTCCCTCTATACCCACTCTTTATGAATTAAAAATTTCTCATAAAGCTCAGCTTCCAGGCTATCTTGCTCTGGATGCCAGTTATATTCCCAACGCACTTTAGGAGGCAATGACATTAAAATGGACTCAGTTCGACCACCAGACTGCAAACCAAATAGCGTGCCTCTGTCGTATACTAGATTAAACTCTACATAACGACCACGACGATATTCCTGGAAAGCCTTTTGTCTTTTGGAATAGGCCAGGTTTTTACGTTTTGCCAAAATTGGCTGATAGGCTTGAATATAGCTATCGCCTACGCTCTGCATAAATTGAAAGCTTTTTACAAAACCCCACTCATTTAAATCATCAAAAAATAAGCCACCAACACCTCTTGGCTCATTACGATGCTTCAAGAAAAAATATTCGTCGCACCACTTTTTGTAGCGAGGATAAACCTCTTCTCCAAAAGGATCACAAGCTTGTTTTGCTGTTTGGTGCCAATGTTTACAATCTTCTTCAAACCCATAATAGGGAGTTAAGTCATAACCGCCTCCAAACCACCAAACCGGTTCAGCCCCAGGTTTTTCAGCCATAAAAAACCGGACATTAGCGTGAGAAGTCGGTACAAAAGGGTTATGAGGATGAATCACCAACGAAACCCCCAACGCCTGAAAACTACGACCAGCTAATTCCGGCCTGGCAGCAGTTGCCGACGCAGGAAGGCCTGCACCAAATACATGGGAAAAATTAACCCCTCCTTTCTCAATCAAGGCGCCGTCACTGATAACACGGGTACGACCACCACCGCCTTCTTGTCTCTGCCACTCATCCTGCTGAAAAGTAGCTTCACCATCCTCCTGCTCTAATGCACGACAAATGTTGTCTTGCAAACTAAGGAGATAATTTTTAACGGCTTGAATATCTGGCTGAGTCACAATAGCATCCAATATCGAGAGGTTCTTACAGGAAGTATATTTAATCGGAAGGAGAAATGACCATCAAGGTTTTATTTATTGTAAACCCTAGGTATCGCAAAAGTCCTAAAAAATGAAGTAATAGGGTATTCTGGCTAAGACAAGATGTCTTTTTAGGTTTTGATAAGCTATGGAAGCACTCTCAAAAGCTGCCAGAAGAATAAGCCAGCTATTTCATATCAAACACTCAAAAGGCTTATCGTAATATTTGGTTAGTAATCAGGTCCCTAATCTGCGAAGGCTTAGTCTGATTACCCAGCTCTCCAGGAATAATTGCATCCAGCTGATCATCAAACTGCCGCCTGACTGCCTGCTCTGTTTTTAGTTCTGGCTCACCAGCTAAATTAGCAGAGGTGGAAATAATTGGCTTACCCACTTTATGACAAAAAGCTTTCACAATGGGATGATCACTGACTCGAACTGCCACAGATTTATACCTGCCTTTCACCCACTGGGGCACCCAATTATCAGAATCAGGAATCAACCAAGTGACCGGACCAGGCCAACTTGCTTTGAGTTGTGCTAATTGTTCAGAAGTTACGGATTTAAGTAATGGCTCAATCTGGTTTATATCAGCTGCAACCATAATTAGCCCTTTTTCCACAGGA
Source organism: Spartinivicinus ruber (assembly GCF_011009015.1). Lineage (NCBI taxonomy): Bacteria > Pseudomonadati > Pseudomonadota > Gammaproteobacteria > Oceanospirillales > Zooshikellaceae > Spartinivicinus > Spartinivicinus ruber. Next base: position 73,913 of record NZ_CP048878.1, on the reverse strand, counting down.
CGCTGCTTCAGCTTAAGAATTCTTTCTACGGCTGACTGCTGCCAGGGGTCACAACCCAATCCCCATACAGCTTCAGTAGGATAAGCAACTACACCGCCGTTGAACACAGCACTTACGGCGGCCTGAAATACATCAGTTGTCATAGAAACTGCTGGTTAGCTGTTTAACTGTTGTTGTAGTGCTTCATTTTTTGCTAACACAGCCTTAGCATTTTCTTCACGATCTGTTTTTAAACGTTCAGCTAAATCTGCATCAGAAACCGCAATGATTTGCGCAGCAAGATAACCAGCGTTTTTAGCACCTGCTTTACCAATCGCCACTGTTGCAACTGGAATTCCACCAGGCATTTGTACAGTAGACATCAAAGCATCTAAACCATCCAGTGGGCCAGCATCGATTGGTACACCAATTACTGGCTTAACAGTCAAAGAAGCAACTACACCAGCCAAATGAGCAGCCATACCAGCACAAGCGATAAAAGCAGCACAACCACGCTGATCAGCACCAGTTACATATTGGTGAGTAGCATCAGGAGTCCGGTGAGCGGAATGAACACGCACTTCATAAGGGATTGACAGTTTTTTCAAAACCCCAATCGCCGCTTCAACTTTAGGAAAGTCTGAATCTGAACCCATTAAAATGGCCACAAAAGGCTTAGCCATAATGAACACCTCATTAGCTAGTCAGCAGAAGAAAAAAAGCGCAAGTTACCCCAGCTATAAAGGGGATGCAAGGTTAACCGATCGGTTAGGTTCTGCTGATAAAAATAATCTAACCAGCTATCTAAAACTGCTGAGTGGGATTACGCACTACTCCGCCAGGCACTGCGGCAACAAAGCCTTGCATTTCCAGCTCCAAAACCAGGTTATTCACATCACTTGCCGATAATCCAGTACGCGCCATTATCATGTCCATAGACGTGGTTTCATCACCAATCGCCTCTAAAACCTGCTGCTGATTAGGGTCTTCTAACAATAATGACTGAATTGCCAATTGCTCTTCTTCCCCTTGAACAGTTGAAGCCTGGTTCAACTCATTACCAATAGCATAAGTATGTAAGCTATGTTTTAGTTCTTCCCATATATGCTCAACACTATCAACCAGCTTAGCGCCTTGCCGAATTAATTGATGGCATCCTTTGCTTAAAGGGTTATGGATAGAACCAGGAATAGCAAACACTTCTCGCCCTTGCTCTGCAGCGAGACGCGCCGTAATTAGTGAGCCGCTTTGTAATGCGGCTTCAACCACCAGCACCCCCAAGCCTAGACAGCTGATGATACGATTCCGACGTGGAAAGTTACTTGCCTGCGGTTTGGTGCCTAACGGAAATTCTGAAATCAATAAACCACTTTGGCTAACTCTCTCAGCCAATGCCTTATTTTTTGCTGGATAAACTAAATCCAACCCCGTACCAACCACTGCAATAGTGTACCCCTCTGCATCTAATGCACCTTTATGGGCAGCTGCATCAACCCCATCAGCCAAACCACTGGTAATAGTAAATCCCCCTTTCGCTAGGGTGTGAGCAAAGTGGTAGCTATTCTCTTCTCCGCTTTTCGAAGGATGCCGACTCCCCACGATAGATAGTTGCGGCATTTCCAGCAGATTAGTATTACCCACTGCAAATAGTAAGGGAGGAGGGTCAGACAGGTGAGTAAATGCAGAAGGATAATCCTCAGCAAAACAGGGAATAATATGGTGATTAGAGTGCTCTAGCCATTGCTCCGTTTTAACCAGCAATGACTCTAGCTGGTCATATTCCTTTCCAGACCGTTGCTGAATCTCTCGTATTACTTCAATACTTTTAGCTGGCAAGTAGTCAGCTAGCTTACTGGCGGATTGTTGTAGTGCCAGCGTAGGGCTACCAAACCGCGCAATGAGCTGATTAAAGCGGCTAGCTCCTACACCTGGTACTGCATGCAGCAGCACCCAGTCTGACAGTTTTTGCCAAGTTATTTGTTTAGACACTTTCGCTTTTCTTTACTAGGGAGGGTGGGGCAATATGCCCCAGACTTTATGAAATTACTATCTTCAAGGATTGATGACACCATCCCCTGTTTTTATAGGCTGAGTAGCTTTTAACACCACCGCATAACTTACCTTCTCAAATGGGCGATACACCATCAACAACCCCACTTCATCAGGCGGCATTTCTACATGTTGCTTAGTAACATGGTCTTTAATGGTTAGCTTTTTGGTAATAGTCATAATATTACCCGTCTCTAAACCATCACGCGCACCACGGTTGATGACCACATTATCAAACTGTCCAATCTGATTAACTCCGCCCACTACAGCCAAAATTTCCCCTTCTACATCTTTTTTCGGTGAGCTGGGGTGAAACACTGGCTGTAAGCGCCGCTCTTCAGTTTCCAGCATGCGGTCACCAATTCGGACTTCACTGTTACTCTCATTAATATTGACTGTGGCAATGTCATTAGCTACATCTTTAACCTCACCTACACCAATATCCAACACCATAACGCCTAAAAACTCATTGGTTTTTGGATCAATAAATTTCTCAGTGCGACGAAAAATACCATAAGCCGATACATCCTCTTTAAACTCGCCACGGGCATAGATAGTGTCATTGGCCCCATTAACGATCCGCTCTTGTCGGCTAGCAATCACATAAGGAGCTTTTTCGATAACCTCCTCATCATCAATTACTCGGCTACGATCAAGAAAGCTGTTAATCGCATTTAGTGGAATAGATGGAATTGCAGACTTAATTGGTGTCTTACGGATTTTCGGGCTCAGCTTAATCACTCCCCCAGCGCCTCTCTTACCAATTGTGAGATAAGGCTTACCATCGATATAAACCAAGTTAATCTGATCACCTGGATAAATAAGGTGAGGATTTTTAATAATTGGATTCACATGCCAAATGGCAGGCCACATCCAAGGCTTGGTCAGAAAGCGGTTAGCGATATCCCACAACGTATCACCTTTTTTCACGGTGTAAGAGTTAGGATGATCAGCTCTGATGGGATTTTCAGCAGCCACGGTGGAAAAGCTGACCAGGCAGGAAAAAACAACCCCAAGAAGCGATTTCCTCATGGTGTTATCCTTTATTGTTACTTATCATGTTGGCATTCACTGCCCACTTAAGCCTTCTGAAAAATGGTTAAGCAAGCAACATTTATTATTCAGTTGTAACCCACTAGCTGCTGTAAAAACTACTCAAGCTTAGAACGAAGAGTCCCCCTGCCCCAAGCCAATCACTGCTCTGTTTAACCACAACAGTCAGCTAAGATATTGCAAACTTGTTTTGAACAGCACCCAGTTTCACATGCAAACAGCAACTTAAGCTTACTTATTAAAGAAATTTGTCAAACAATATACCAACTATCTATAACAAGTCTCTTCTAGCATTAGAAACTGTTCACATTCTCTATGCGCAATATAGCGCACTCATTGAAGGAATACAGGGTATCAACAGCAAATTTTGTGAAATAAGCCACTCTTATAAGCTGGCATAATTACATATTAGCAACAGATATAGTGAATAGTACTCTAAACTTTAGAATTTCTAATAAGTATGAAAAATCAGTTAACAACAAGCTCTCTGAGACTTGGTGTTCTCTTTCTAACCATTGCCAAGCCAACTTATCAGCAATAAAATTACCTATAACGTTTTTCGAGGATATCAAGCAGAATGGCCGTTTTAGATATTTTAGAGTTTCCTGATTCGCGCTTAAGGATTAAAGCCAAGCCCGTTGAGGAAGTTGACGACTCTATCCGTAAGTTAGCAAAAGACATGCTGGAAACTATGTACCAAGCACCTGGCATAGGACTGGCAGCAACCCAAGTCAATGTTCATAAGCGGCTAGTAGTTATCGATATCTCAGAAGATAAAAGCCAACCCTATGTGTTAATTAATCCAGAGTTTGAAGTGATCACTGACAAACTTGATCACATGCAGGAGGGCTGTTTATCAGTACCAGGCTTTTATGAAGAAGTTATCCGCCCAGACCGAATTAAATTAACTGCGTTAAACCTCGACGGTGAGCAATTCACTATGGAGTGTGAGGGTTTGCTTGCGGTATGTGTTCAGCACGAGATCGACCATCTAAATGGTAAACTGTTTGTTGACTATATTTCACCTTTAAAACGCAACAGAATTAAGAAAAAGCTGGAAAAACAGCACCGCTTACAAACGGCATAATATGTTGCTATATGAAGCTGTCTTGATATAAATTTACCTGTTTAGGGTTGTTGCCAAGCGACAACCCTTTTTTATTTGTTGATATCAATAAAGATTCCATGAGCACAGAGCCACTACGCATCGTTTTTGCCGGCACCCCTGAATTTGCTGCTACCCACTTACAAGCCTTACTGGATAGCCCTCATCAAGTCATTGCCGTTTATACACAGCCAGACCGTCCTTCAGGGCGTGGTCGAAAGTTAACCCCAAGTCCCGTGAAAATACTGGCTGAGACTCACCAAATCCCAGTGTTGCAACCAACCAGCTTAAAGTCTCCAGAAGCACAGGTTGAGTTAGCAGAACTTAATGCAGATGTTATGGTAGTAGTTGCTTATGGTTTGTTATTACCACAGCTCATTCTAGATACACCTCGCTATGGTTGTATTAATGTTCATGCGTCTTTATTACCAAAATGGCGTGGTGCGGCTCCTATTCAACGGGCTATCGCTGCAGGTGATAAAACTACTGGTGTAACTATCATGCAAATGGATGCTGGGCTTGATACTGGAGATATGCTGACTATCAATGAGTGTGAAATAACCAACCAGGATACAGGCGGTTCATTACATGACAAATTAGCTGAAATTGGCCCACCTGCATTACTAACCACATTACAGCAAATATCTACTAATCAGTTACAACCTCAACAACAAGATCATGCACACGCGAGCTACGCACATAAACTTTCCAAACAGGAAGCTCATCTAAACTGGCAGCTTTCAGCTAGTGAGCTTGATTGTATAATTCGTGCTTTTAACCCTTGGCCAGTCGCTTTTACTGAGCTTGATGGCCAACGCATCAGGATTTGGGAGGCAGAGCCTTTAGCTAGTAATAAAGAGCCTTTAGCCGATTCACCTTCTGAAACTTCTGGCGGCACTATTATTTCTGCAGGCAAAGAGGGGCTAGACATTGCCTGTGGTAGCGGCATGTTACGAATTAAACAGCTCCAGCTTCCAAACAGTAAAGCCGTGGGTATCCAAGAGCTATTAAATAGTCGTAAAGATAAGTTTCAACCGGGAGTTAGATTAAGCTAATGTCAGACCATCAGCCGGTTCGAATGGTTGCAGCTAAAGCCATTAAAGAAGTCATTAACCAGGGCCAGTCACTTAGCCAAATACTTCCTCAATTTAGCCAACAAGTAGCACCGAGAGACCGTAGTCTACTACAGGAGCTGTGCTACGGAACGCTACGCTGGTATTTTCGGTTATCGTCGTGTAGCAAGCAATTACTGGAAAAGCCGTTAAAAAGTAAAGATGCCGATATATTTGCACTTATTTTATTAGGCTTATATCAGCTAGTTTATACCCGGGTTCCTGCTCATGCAGCAATTAGTGAAACAGTCAGTGCCTGTCAAACACTTAAGAAAAACTGGGCAAAAGGCTTGGTTAATGGAGTGTTAAGGCAGTTTCAACGCCAGCAGCAACAACTACTAGAGCAAGCTGACCTAACTCCAGAAACCTTAACTTCACACCCTGACTGGCTACGCGAATTACTAGTTCATCATTGGCCTGATCATTGGCAGCAAATTATCGAAGCTAACAATAGCCACCCTCCAATGACTTTACGGGTTAATCTAAATAAAACAACTCGTGAAGAGTTTATCAATCGTTGCGACCAAGCCAATATTGAAACAACTCCATGTCGGTTTGCCCAATCAGCCGTCACCCTGAAGCAGCCAACACCTGTACAACAAATCCCAGGCTTTAATGAAGGCTTAGTCAGTGTGCAAGACGAAGCAGCCCAGCTTTCAGCCACCTTACTGGACTTACAGCCTGGCCAGCGAGTGCTTGATGCTTGCGCGGCCCCAGGAGGCAAGACTTGTCATATTCTGGAAATGGAGCCAGAGCTAGCTGAGGTCATTGCTTTGGATCTCGATAGCCAGCGCTTAAGTAAAGTAAAAGAAAACTTGCATCGACTTGACCTAAACTGCCAAGTAATAGCAGGTGATGCCAGCAAGCCTTTCAGCTGGTGGGATGGCCGAGAGTTTGACCGTATTTTGCTAGATGCACCCTGTTCAGCAACTGGGGTGATTCGACGCCACCCAGACATTAAGGTACTCAGGCGCCCAGAGGATATCGATAATTTAGCCGAAACTCAGCACAGCATTCTATCGTCCTTGTGGCAATTGCTTAAACCTGGTGGTCGACTGGTTTACGCTACATGCTCCGTCATTCCTGAAGAAAATGCTGAAGTAGTGCTAAATTTTCTTGAAAATCATGCTGATGCTGCACTGAGTCCCATCAATGCTAATTGGGGTATAGAGACAGGCACAGGCAGGCAACTGCTACCACAAGTCGAAGGCCAGGACGGTTTCTTTTACGCTTGCCTGTTAAAAACCTAGACTTGCTGTACCAACTAACTGTAATAACAACGAATAAGCTTTTAGCAAATGAAAATCATAATTTTGGGGGCTGGCCAGGTTGGCGCCACATTGGCAGAAAACCTTGCTAGCGAAGCTAACGATATTACCATTGTCGACACTAATGCCGAGCGGCTACGCGAGCTTCAAGATCGGGTAGATATTCGCTCGATCACAGGGCGAGCCTCTTTCCCAAACGTGCTGAAGCAAGCTGGTGCAGACGATGCCGATATGCTGGTGGCTGTCACAAATAGTGACGAAGAAAATATGATTGCCTGCCAGGTCGCTTACACTTTATTTCGCACCCCCACCAAAATTGCTCGCATCCGCCAGAATGCTTATTTATCTCATCCAGAATTATTTCAAAATGACGTCATTCCAGTTGATGTGATTATCAGCCCAGAGCGTATTGTTACTAACTATATCCAGCGGTTAATTGAGCACCCTGGCGCATTGCAAGTGGTAGATTTTGCTGATGGAGCATTGCAGCTGGTGGCAGTGAAAGCTTATTACGGTGGTCCATTAGTTGGACAAGAACTGCGTTATATTCGCGAGCATATGCCCTCAGTTGATACACGGGTAGCCGCTATTTTTCGTCGAGGTACCCCTATTCTGCCAGAGGGAACCACCGTTATTGAAGCTGATGATGAAGTGTTTTTTATTGCTGCAAGAAAACACATAAGAGATGTGATGAGCGAAATGCGCCGTCTCGATGAAAACTACAAGCGCATTATTATTGCTGGTGGTGGCAATATTGGAGAGCGATTAGCTTCAAACATTGAAACCCATTACAACGTCAAACTCATTGAAAAGAATATCGAGCGTTGCCATCAACTCTCTCAACGCTTGGACAAAACCCTAGTCTTTAATGGCCATGCCTCAGATAAAGACTTACTGTTACATGAAAATATTGAAGAAACAGATATTTTTTGCTCGCTAACAAATGATGATGAAGCCAACATCATGTCAGCCATGCTGGCCAAAAGAATGGGAGCAAGAAAAGTAATGGCACTTATCAATAACCCCGCGTATGTGGATTTAGTGCAAGGGGGGGAAATTGATATTGCTATTTCTCCACAAACAGCCACCATTGGTAGTTTGCTAACCCACGTGAGACGAGGTGATGTTGTCAATGTCCACTCATTGCGACGTGGAGCTGCAGAAGCCATTGAAGCAATTGCCCATGGTGATGAAAAATCTTCTAAAGTGGTTGGAAAAAAAATCGCTGAAGTCCCACTACCAGAAGGTACCTCTATTGGTGCCATTGTTCGTAGTGGTGAAGTGATTATTGCCCACGATCATATTGTGATTGAGTCTGACGACCACGTAATTATGTTTTTGGTTGATAAGCGCCGAATCAAAGAAGTTGAACGTCTGTTCCAGGTCGGCCTAACATTCTTCTAAGTCAGGAAATTCTTACCCATGCACTTTTCTACTATTTCAAAAGTGTTAGGCATCTTATTAATGCTGTTTAGTATTACCCAGCTACCTCCCGCAATTGTTGCGTATATTTATGGAGAAAATGAAGTAGCAGTTTTTCTTGACGCCTTTCTTATTACATTAATCAGCGGGTGCTGTATATGGTTACCTGTTATTCGCTCAAAAAACGAACTGCGTACTCGTGATGGTTTTTTAGTAACTGTCTTATTTTGGACCGTACTGGCCAGCTTTGGTGCTATTCCACTTTACCTATTAGATGAACTGAACTTATCAGTGACAGATGCTTTTTTTGAGTCACTGTCTGGTTTAACCACCACTGGCGCAACCGTTATTACCGGGCTTGACCATCTACCAAAATCAATTTTATTTTATCGCCAACAACTCCAGTGGTTAGGCGGCATGGGTATTATTGTATTAGCAGTGGCTATCTTGCCCATGCTTGGCATTGGTGGTATGCAGTTATACCGTGCAGAAACACCTGGCCCCATTAAAGATGCCAAGCTCACTCCCAGGATAACCGAAACAGCAAAAGCACTTTGGTATATTTATCTCAGTTTAACTGTCGCTTGTTGTCTTGCCTTGTGGCTGACTGGTATGGATTTGTTTAATGCCATTTGTCATAGTTTCTCTACTGTTGCTATTGGTGGATTTTCAACTAGGGACGGTAGTGTTGGAGATTTTAATTTAGTCGGTACAGAATTTGTTATCGTAATTTTTATGATAATTTCAGGCATTAACTTTGCGTTACACTTTTTTGCCTGGCGCCACCGAAGCATTAAGCATTACTTGTCTGATCCAGAAGTAAAAGCTTACTTTTTTGTGCTCACCAGTACTTGCTTGATAACGGTACTTATTTTATTTACGACAAACTCCTATGATTTTGCTCACTCATTAAGATACGGTATTTTTGAAGTCGTATCGGTTGCCACTACTACAGGTTTTGGTACTGCTGACTTTTCTGTGTGGCCGGTGTTCCTACCATATATGTTGTTATGGCTCAGTTTTGCTGGTGGTTGTGCTGGCTCTACAGCTGGTGGTATGAAAATGATTCGGGTCCTGCTTATTTTTAAACAAGGCCTTCGGGAAATTAAATTACTACTTCACCCTAATGCGATCATCCCAGTCAAGTTAGGCTCAAATGCCATCCCAGAACGAGTAGTAGAAGCGGTTTGGGGATTTTTCTCGGCTTATGTATTTTTATTTATTGCCTTATTTTTAGCAAACGTGGCAACTGGGCTTGATTTAAAAACCGCTTTTTCCACTGTCGCCTCTTGCATTAATAACCTTGGGCCAGCTTTAGGTGAAGCAACTGTCAATTACAGTAATTTACCAGATGCTTCTAAATGGATATTAAGCTTTGCGATGTTGTTGGGACGGTTGGAGATTTTTACTTTGTTGGTACTACTAACCCCAACATTCTGGCGACGCTAATTTTAACCTTCCCGAATAGTGCTTCTGCTTTGGATAACACATAAATGATTTAGCTTTTTTATTCAATTCCACATATGCTACCCCACCAACACCCCCAACCACACTAAGCCAGCACACACCAAAGCGACTAGCACTGCAGCAGACCCCATATCTTTAGCACGGCCTGAAAGCGGGTGTCGTTCTTCTGAAACTCGGTCTACTACTGCCTCAATTGCCGAGTTTAGTAACTCAACTATCATCACCAGTAGGATACTGCCAACTAGCAGCACTATTTCTAATGCATTACCACCAAGCCATATCGCTAAGGGAGTGAGCACTAATAACAACCAGGTTTCCTGTTTAAATGCCTGTTCATTTTGATAGGCTACTTTTAAACCCTGCCAGGAATAGAGTGTGGCTTTTATCAGTCGGTTGATGCCTGTCGGCTTAGTGTCGTTCATTAAAATAATCCGATATCTACAACATTTGATATTTAGGGTACCTTTCAAAATAGTAATTTTTAGGGATTCCCTTGTACCATTGCTTCATTTACTAAATACAACAACGACCGATAAGGTATACCACTGTGATGGCTTAAGCCAATTTCACAGGTTAAACTGGTGCTATAACCTGCATCACAGTCAGCCACTTGTTCAGCCAGGGAGGCTAATGATGAGGCATTTAAATCAGGTTGAGTAAAACCTTTATCACCCGAAAATCCACAACAAGTGATACCTTTTGGCATTACTACTTCTTCTGCACATTGCTCAGCTAACTTAACAGCTTTATCTACCAAACCCATTCGTTGAGTAGAACAAGTGATGTGTAAGGCTATTTTTTGCTTAACAGGTTGAAACCTAATGTGTGGGTTAAGTTTAGCCAGAGTGAACTCTATTGGTTCATAAAGCGTAAATGCGTCTGTTTCTCTCACCTTTAATGCGCAAGGGCTGGTGTCTGCCAATATTGGGTAACGCCCATTAGCAGAAACTTCGAGCAGTGCTTGTTCCAGCTCTTTTTGCTTGTTAGTTGCAACCTCCGCAAACCCTTTACTGGCAAACGGTTGGCCACAGCACAATTGTTGGTCATCTAACTGTAAAACATTAAAACCAGCTCTATTTAACAGACTTGGGATTAGCTGTATTAAAGGTGGCAAACTACTGTCTTCTACTACCCCCATGGCCTTGCTCACACAGCTCGGCCAATACACCACTGCTTGTTCATGAGTAGAACTAATAATAGCTGCTGATTGGTTCAATTTAGGGGATTTAGGTGTTGTTGGTAACCACACTGGCGTTTTAACGTACTGATGTACTTTTTCAGTTATATTTTGCAGTCGCTCTCCACCTATTACCCGCTGGGTAAAACTCATTAGCTGTAATCCAGCTCTTGCTGTGTTTAAGGTGAATTTAAAGTGGTTGGCTGTCCAAGCTGCTACAGTATGCCACTTTTGATTAGAGCTACCTCTTATTTGTCGTATTAAATCGCCAGTATTTATATTGACAGGGCAACGATCAGCACATAAACCAGTTGCTGCACAAGTATCTACACCTAAGTATTGATATTCTTTCTCAAGGATCTCTGTCGCTTCACCTATTGCTTTTCGGCGATTAATTTCACGCCACATTGCTATACGCTGTCTGGGCGAAAAACTTAAATTTCGAGAGGGGCACACCGCCTCGCAAAAGCCACACTCAATGCATCGATCAATAATAGGGTTAGCTTTCGGTAGTGCTTTAAGGTGCTTAACATGCACTTTTGGATCTTTGTTTAAAATAACACCGGGATTTAAGACATTATTGGGATCAAACAACTTTTTTAGTTGCCACATTATCTGATAAGCCTCACTGCCCCACTCCAGCTCAACATAAGGTGCTACATTTCTACCAGTACCATGCTCCGCTTTAAGTGAGCCCTGATATTTCACTGCTACCATTTCACAGACATCATCCATAAAATACTGATAGCGTTGTACTTCTTCTGGGGAATCAAATCCTTGGCTAAATACAAAATGTAAGTTGCCTTCCAGGGCATGGCCTAAAATAATTCCTTCATCATAGCCGTACTGCTTAAATAAGGCCTGTAAATCTCTTACTCCTACAGCTAAATGTTCAATAGGAAAAGCAACATCTTCAATAATGACCGTCGTACCAACAGTCCGGATAGTGCCAAGGGCAGGAATAAGCCCTTTACGGATATCCCACAGTTGATTAATCCTTTCTAAGTCAGTGGTAAACGATAAGTTTTCAATCACTTGATGATTTCTAAGTACATTTTCTATTGCATTGATTTGTATAGTTAGTGTAGAAGCATCTTCAGCACGGGTTTCAATTAGTAGCGCTGCAACGTCTTCCCCCAATTGATCAAGCTTAGGCATTCCTGGCTTGTCAGCCACTGAGAGTAAGCTACGGTAGTCGAGCAGCTCCACTGCATCTACTGGCTGTTTTTTTAAATCAATAACCGCTTCGCTAGCGGCCTCTACTGTAGAAAAAAATACAAAATTCGTCGCTTTATTAGCATGTTCAGGAACGGTATGTAATGCTACTTCTGATACAAAACCGAGAGTCCCCTCTGAACCAATCAACAAGTGAGATAGCATATCAATAGGGTCAGTAAAATCTACTAAAGCGTTAATGCTGTAACCCGTCGTATTTTTTAAGCGATATTTATATTTTATTTTTTCTAATAATTGTTTATTTGTTTGAATAGTTTCTGCAAGCTGAGTTAGTTCATTTAAGAACTCACTATGAGAGCCCCTAAATGCTTGTACACTTTCAACACTTCGAGTATCGAGTATAGTACCATCAGCTAATACCACACGTACACCAGCCAAAGTATGATAGCTGTTCTGCGCTGTACCACAACACATTCCACTGGAGTTATTAGCAATAATCCCCCCTAGTTTACAGGCATTAATTGAAGCAGGATCAGGGCCAATTTTACGCTGAAATGGTGCAAGTAAACGATTAGCTTCAGCTCCAATAATACTTGGCTGTAAATGAATTAAATCACCATTATTTTCTATTCGATAATTGGTCCAATGCTCCGTAAGCATAACCAATACGCTATCAGTAATTGCTTGTCCGGAAAGGCTGGTTCCAGCAGTTCTAAAAGTAATAGGAATACCGTGTTGACTTGCAGCTTGAATGAGCTTAACTAATTCACTTTCTGTATTAAGCTTAATCACTAGCTTTGGTAGAAGCCTATAACAGCTTGCGTCAGTGGAATAAGCAAAACGTCGTATTTCATCTTCGATTAGTTGTTCTTCGTGAAAAATATCACTCACTTCTCTCCTAAATGCCTGCCATTGGCTCATAATCAGTCACCAACCTGCCCATATTGTTTAATGCTTAAATAGACCTTATCTATCATTTTTGTATTTATAAGACTACAGTAAACTCCTATGTGCTACTCTTTATGAATAGTATTCTAACTAAAGCAAATCATACAATGAGAAAGTTATGGTTTCATTTATTATTACTTAGCTTATCCCCCTTTGTTGTAGCTGAGCTAACCGTCGTTAAGTATCTTAAAAATGAGGAAAATGCTGCTCGATATAGCTATTACTACGAGCTAGTCGATATAGTGCTCGAAAAAACCAGGGGTAACTTTGGTGACTACAAAGTGGAACCACTAATAGGGGAAATGACTGCAGCCAGATGGAACCAGACAGCAATTGAAGGTAAGCTTCTAAATTTGTTATGGAGCCCTGCAGGAATGGAGGGATTAGATGATCATATGATTCCAGTGCCCATTCCTTTGATCAAAGGGCTTACAGGGTACCGAGTATTTCTGATTCACAAAGATAATCAACCTCTATTTTCTCAAATTAAAACACTAACAGACCTTAAGCACCTTACTGTAGGACAAGGCCAAAATTGGGGGGATATTCCTATTTTCAAACATAACGGAATTGAAGTAGTAGAAGGATCAACCTATGAAGGGTTATTTGGGATGTTGTCTGCCAAACGATTTGATTACTTTTCAAGAGGCTTGAATGAAATTATCCCAGAATTTAAAGCAAGAAAGGTAAAATACCCATCAATGACTATTGAGCAAGAAATATTATTATTTTACCCCTACCCTTTTATATTTTTCGTTAGCAAAAACAATCCTAAACTGGCCAAACGGCTAGAGTCAGGTTTAACAATAATGGTTAAAAATGGTTCTTTAGATAGACATTTTAACCAATATTACCAAGAGACACTACAAGCATTAAACTTGAAAAAACGCAGGCTAATAAAAATTAGCAACCCGTTTCTACCCAGCTATATACCAGTTAATAATAAAACTTTATGGTATAACCCGTTTACTAATGATTAAGTAATCCAGATTTTACAGTGATTAATAATTACCGACTGCAGCCTTTTTCAGTGCAAAGGCAATTTTATATACTAAATTTTTATGTTTTTTATGTATATAATGATACAATCGACTTTTTTGTAATGGAGGTAAAAGCATTTTAATTTCTTTATCGCCTATTTTATCAACATAGCTTTTTCCTATAATAGGTGGAGCAACTACAACATCTACTCGACCTATTGCTAGCATTTGAAACCCATGCTCTGGTGCATCCACAAACGAGACGTTGAAACCTTTGGTATTTTGCTCAGCTTCCTTATAGCCAACCAGAATAGCTATTCTATAAGGTTTAAGACTTTCCCACCCCTTAACTGCAAAATTTGTGGACTTAACAAAAACAACTGAACTTGAGTTAATATAGGGATATGGTACTTGAATTAAGTTAGGATATTGTCTGGCTAGACCTTCCTTTCGAAATAGCTCTCCATCAATCATGCCTTTGTTAGTCAACGCCAATGCTCTTTCAGCGGGCAGTTTAATAAATTTTACTTTAATTCCAATACTATGATATGCCGTGCGAAGAATTTTTTTAGCACTTACAGTGACAGGGTCTTCACCAGTTATTTGGGCAATAGAAAAAACTTGTTCTGCTTCAACAGTATAACTAACAGCTAATATGATCAATGCTAACGTTATATTGTACATTTAATAAGAGTTAAGCTAAAAATGTTATACTTGCTCACTATTCTTCATGCATAGTCTCTTATACTGCTACCCATAAATAATAACAGTCTAGATTATCTAGACCCAATATTTCATCAAACTACAAATAAATACATGTAGCCTAGTGAAATCCGAGGCTTTAGCATTTTTGTGGCGTTATAAATTGTGCCTAACCCTGTTTATCAAATTTTTAAACCTTCTGCCAAGGCCATTTTTCATGGCATGGAGAGCCTACACCAAGAATTGACACAGAAAAAAATAAATAGAGAAAAGCTGGTATATAGTTTTTACGCATAAACACTAACCTCATCAATCTGACTCATTCTGTACTAGGCTGTTAGAGTAGTTTTAGTAAAATGGTGTTATTTTTTGTTCTTACAGGTAATATATGAAAAAGCTGCTTAGCTCGATACTCATAACCTATGCAGGCTTTATTCAGTCCAATGAAACCATAACGTTGGTTGGTGGAGAATGGCCTCCTTATGTTTCTGAGTCATTAAAATACCTTGGCATTACTCCAAGAATTTTGACAGAAGTATTTGCAACTGAAAATATTAAAGTAAATTATCGGTTTTATAATTGGGCTAGAGCGCTAGAAATGGTAAAAAAAGGAGAAGCTGATGGTACTTTTTTATGGTCAAAAACCACCGAAAGAGAAAAATATTTTTTTTATAGTAAAGAATCTGTGGGCACCATTAGTTATGTATTTTTTCACCTTAAAGATAGCCCTTTTACATGGAGTAGTTTAAAAGAGTTACAAGGAGTGAGAATTGCAGCCACTATTGGCTATCATTATAGCGATGAGTTTGATCGCCTTGATAAAGAAGGATTTCTCAATGTTAATCGTGTTAAATCCGACTTACAACTACTAAAAATGCTTTTTAAACAAAGAGTTGATATTATTCCTCATGACTTAACAGTTGGCTATTATGAGATAAATAAGCACTTTCCAGAAAGTATGAAAAAGTTATTTACTAACCACCCACTTCCAATCAAGAAAAAGCCTGCTTATTTATTAATGACAAAGAAAAACAGCAAAAACAAGAAAATAATTGAAATTTTTGATAAATCGCTAGCAAAGTTCAAGAAAGCAGGAAAATACGACCAGTATTACTTTGACGATTTATTAGCAAACAAATATAAAAAACCATAAACTTCAAACTAGTTATTACTATACGCGAATACAATAACCCAAGCCTTCTGTTCTTGAAATAATTTCCAACAAAAACAAACCTGGCGCTATGGCATATTTAACATGTTTATGGTTAAATTTCATATACTTTTATCAAACCTTAACACGGCTTGTTTACCCAGCATATTCTTATACCCTACTAAATTTATTGGAAAAATGATGACAGACCCTTACAAAACTCCAAGCAGCAATGGCAATTATACCAACGATAATAATAATTCAGCAAAATCTACTGCTACCCTCGTTTATATTTTACAAGCTGCTTCCTTTATAATTGGTATCACTTTCTTTGTTGCTATTATTATAAATTATGTGAAACAAGATGACGTAAAAAATACCATTGTAGAATCCCACTTCCGTTGGCAAATACGCACCTTTTGGTTTTGCTTGCTATGGACAGTGTTAGGTATAATTTTATCTATTATATTAGTTGGCTACCTGGTGCTAGCTGCAAATGCCATTTGGTTTATCTACCGAATTGTGAAAGGCTGGATTTACCTAAACGACAATAAAACCATGTATAGCTAATAAAGCATATGCCTCAGACGCTACTGAGGCATATGGCAGTTTTTCTTGGCCTTATAAAATTTTCACAACAAATATTCCTGATACTGTTCTCGTAACTCCACCTTTCTTAATTTACCAGTGCCTGTTAAAGGTAATTCCGTTACTTGAATAATCGCATCCGGAAACCACCAAGATGCAACATGCTTAGCAAGCTCCGATCTTAATTGTTTTTCATCAAATTGCAGATCAGGTTTAACCACAACCAACATGATTGGTCGCTCCCCCCATTTAGGATGTTTTGCAGCTAAAACACATGCTTGCTGTACAGGCTCATAGTGTAATGCAGCATTTTCTAACATGGCTGATGATATCCATTCTCCGCCCGATTTAACTAAATCCTTACTTCGATCAACTATTCGCAAATAACCTTGGCGGTCTATCGTGGCAATATCACCAGTATCAAACCAGCCTTCTTCATCACATGCTGTAGTATTACTGTTAAAATAGCGTTCTACTACCCAAGGCCCTTTCACCTTTAAATGACCACAACTGTCGCCATTGTGAGGTAAGGGATGATTTGCTTCATCAAAAATTTCAATTTCTATACCGAATATTGGTTGCCCAGCAGAGCTTTGAATATCCACCCGTTCGCTAAACGGTAAATCCATTATTCTGGGCGTAGGTATAGCTGTTGTTGCCAAAGGGCCTGTTTCAGTCATTCCCCATAACCCCATCCAGTAAACATCATATTCTTTTGCATATGCTTCAACTAAAGCTGGTGGGGAAGTTGCACCACCCACTGCAATTAATTTTAAACTGGGTACCTTTGCATGGGATTGCTGCAAATAATGATGCAAGTTTTGCCAAATAGTGGGCACCCCAAATGCTTTATCAACCTGCTCTTGCTCAATCAGCTGATGTAACGAAGCTCCGTCTAACTGAGAGCCAGGCATCACCAGTTTACATCCATATAAAATACCTGAAAAAGGGAGCCCCCAAGCACATACATGATACATCGGCACTGCAGGCAACGCAGAGGTATAGGTGGATAAATCTAAAAACTGCGAGCTGCCAGTAATAGTAGCGTGTAGCACACAAGCATAATGCGTATATAAAACACCTTTAGGATGTCCGGTAGTACCTGATGTATAACAAAGTGATGAAGCTTGTTGGCTATCAAACCGTTGCCAAGTAAATTCTGGTGAATACTCACCGATTAGCTGCTCATAAGCAATTACATTAGGTAACTTTGTATCAGGCAGCTCACTCTGAGTTGTATTAACAATGTAGCCTTTCACATGGGGTAATTCTTGATAAAAACTTTCAACTAATGGAATGAACTCTGGGTCAATAAACAAATATTGGTCTTCTGCATGATTAACAATGTATTTAATCTGCTCAGGAAATAACCTGACATTGATAGGATGTATCACTGCACCAATGCCAGAAATTGCATAATAACACTCAAGGTGTTGGTAATGGCTCCATGCTAATGTGCCAATACATTGACCAGAACTAATATCCAATGTAGTTAAAGCATTCGCTAACTGTTGAATACGCCGATAAGCGTCACTATAAGTGTATTGATGAATAGCACCAGAATAAGTACGAGAAACGATAAGCTGGTCTGGACTTAGCTCTACGGCCTTACGAAAAATGTCGTGAGTTAATAGAGGATAATGCATAATATTCCCTTGCATAGGTGCTCCTTTAATTTTTATATTTATATACTCTTCACGAATGGCTTTTACACCTTAAAATGAATGGACTCGTCTGTTTACTTTGTTACAGGATATAACAAACATGCAATGCTTTTCTAAAAAAATAATAATCTCTACCACTGTCGCCGTTAGCCTATTAGTTAGCACGCAGTCACTTGCTGAAAAAAAGGTTCTATTAAAAACACCAATTGCTTTTAGTTCGTCATTGCCTGCTCTCGGTACCCCTATTAAGTGGGTAGCTCAGCAATTGCCTTTTATTTCTAGTGGAACAATTAAAATGAAGCTTTACGAACCTAATAAACTCGTCGCGCCATTTGAAATTTTAGATGCGGTATCCAGCGGCAAAGTCAATTCAGGTTATACCACTGCTGGTTATTGGGCAGGTAAGATCAAAGCAGCAAGTTTATTCTCATCAGTACCATTTGGCCCGGAAGCACCAGAATATATGGCCTGGCTATATTATGGCAATGGCTTAAAGCTATACCAGGAAATGTATGATACTGCTGGTTATAAGGTTAAAGTTCTACCCTGCGCTATCCTTTCCCCAGAAACATCTGGCTGGTTTAAAAAACCTATAAATTCAGCAGAAGATTTTAAAGGCTTAAATATTCGTTTCTTTGGTCTTGGTGGTGAAGTATTACAAAAACTAGGTGCATCCACCTCTTTACTACCTGGTGGAGAAATTTTTGGTGCACTAGAAAAAGGCGCCATTGAAGCAACAGAATATTCACAGCCCGCAATTGATGAAAAACTAGGTATTTACAAAGTAGCAAAACATAATTATTTTCCAGGTTGGCACCAGCAGTCCACAATATTTGAGTTACTAATTAATCAAAAACAATGGCAAGCCATGAGTAAAAGCCAACAGGTTCAGTTATCAGCAACTTGTATGGCTTCAGTGACCAACTCAATTGCAGAATCAGAATACATTCAGTTTGATGCGCTAATTAAAAATGAACAAGAGCGTGGTGTAAACATGCATAACTGGGATAAAAAAATGTTAGCCACTTTTAAGCAGGCATGGAAAGAAGTAGCAGCAGAACAAAGCAATAAAGATCCTATGTTTAAAAAGGTGTATCAAGATCTTTCAAACTTTAGAGAAAAATATTCGGTTTGGGCTAAGCGAGCTTTTTTACCAAGAAGTCTTTGATCAATGCCTTGCTCACCCACTTCAGAAACAGTTAATTTTAGTATAGGAAAGATAGCATGGAAAAAAATATAGCAATTCTAACCGCCACTTTGGCTTTTCCGATAATCAGTTCATCAGACACAATTTATCCTGATTGGAGTCATTTTGATAAGATACCCATTGAATTTAAAGTGCCTGAAGGTGTAACAAATCCTGTTTTAACTGCAGCTGATGTGACGGATGTTAATGCTGAGTTTGTTGCAGACCCTTTTCTTTTTAAAGATGAAGGAGGCAACAACTGGCTTATGTTTTTTGAAGTGCTCAGTAAAGATAGTAATCAAGGTGAGATTGGCCTAGCAAAAAGCACTGATGGATTACACTGGCAATACGACAAAATAGTGCTAAATGAACCATTTCATCTTTCTTATCCATTTGTATTCAAACACAATCATGAATATTACATGATACCAGAAACCTTCGAAGCCGACAGTATTCGCTTATACAAAGCAACAAACTTTCCTTACGGTTGGCAGCATGTCAGCACACTGGCTAATGGCCATGACTTTGTTGACCCTTCAATTTTTTATCACAATAACCGCTGGTGGTTATTTGTTACCAACACTTCAAACTCCGTTATGTATTTATATTCTTCAGAAAATTTATCCTACGGATGGGAACAACATCCTGCAAGTCCAGTTATTTCTAACGATGCAAGTATTGCCCGGCTAGGAGGACGCAGTTTTACCATTAAAGGTAATAAGGTCATTCGAATAGCCCAAAAAGACGATGTATTTTATGGCGAAGCAGTCCGCTTGTTTGAAGTATATGAATTAACTCCTACAACCTATGCAGAACGAGAAATAAAAGACAGTCCTGTACTTTTTCCAACAGGTTATGGATGGAATGCAAAAGGAATGCACCACCTTGACCCTTGGTGGACTGGCGATCGCTGGTTAGCTGTGGCAGATGGTTATGGACAAACCTATTCCATTGGCATGTATGAAGCCAAAGGGCAACGGATTGACCATACTGAAGAAGCTGTTTCCAATAAGTTTGCTGAAATCACTCATATATATGGTGATAACGATAATACAGATTCCAGACTTGGTACGGTATTAACGAATTTAATTGAAGGACCTGGTGTAGGTTTTCACCCAACAGCGCCATATGAGCGCATATCCAGTCAATCCTGGTCAACTAAAACAGTTGGCTATTCAAATAGTTACTTTCAAGTTAAGCCTAAGCCCATTGTTATAGACTTTAAACTAAAAAATCTTTCAGATATTAATGCAATAAGCTTATGGCAAAATAAATATGCGAAAGGAAATTCAGTTCGCAGCTTTAGATTATCTTTTTCAACAACGGGAAACTCAGCGGGTTTAGGCAAATCTCGCTACTTTTTTACCAAAAAAACATCTGTGGATAAACCAGTTACCTTAACTTTCACCAAAACAAAAGCCAATTTCATTCGTATGGAAATACAAGACAACCTTCATCGTTTACCTTACGGAGGAGATCGCGTAGGCTTACAAGAAATAGCATTTCATTTAACAGATCCCACTAACTAAGCTACCTCGACACTCTTTAGCGAAACATACT
The DNA here is from genome assembly GCF_011009015.1 of Spartinivicinus ruber. NCBI lineage: Bacteria > Pseudomonadati > Pseudomonadota > Gammaproteobacteria > Oceanospirillales > Zooshikellaceae > Spartinivicinus > Spartinivicinus ruber. The sequence continues at coordinate 53,327 of NZ_CP048878.1, read as the reverse complement.
TTGTTGTATCAGGCCTTCACAGTATTTAAGGCCTGATAACAAATATTGTCATCTTTATTAAACAAACCTATAGAACCAATAGATAAACAATAATTGATAGCATCTCAAATCAATGTGGCTATTTAGCCATGTTAATCATCCGTTTAAATAAATATCCATGTACCTTACTAAAATGAATAAGCGTTTTTTTGAGTCTTTAGGTTTTTTAATATTATTTTATTTACTAAAAAGTCGGTAGCAAAGGATACTTCTGGGTAATAACAGTGATTCAAGAATACTGTATTTATAGTGTTTATAGCTTTTTCTCACACACTGATGGTATTCATTTCATCCGACTTTATAGTAATAATTGGTATTGGCTACTTGTTGTTTAGCTCAATCTATCATTTCAATGTCTATGGAATAATAATTGGTCTTGTTGGAGGGTTCTTCAGTTATAAAATATTAATGAAATTTGGTGATGATGGCCCTACCTCAGACTAGTGAGGCACATTTGTGTAATTTAATACCAGCCAGAGCTTTAAACCCTGACTGGAAATTTTACAGTGTATAACTATTTAAAGCATAGTACAAAGGAAGAATCTGTTAATTCAGGATATCTTTCATTTACTAAATTATGTACATAACTCTGAACTTGATTAATATTTTTAAACTGTGCTTCTCCGTAGTTAGGATCAAACAACGTAAATACTTTTTGCCCCCAATCTCTGCCACTGTTGACAAGCTCAACCTTAGCAGCTAAAGCGTGACCAGAGGCTTGTCCATTACCATTAATTGCAAGAAAATATAGTCCAGGCTGGTTAATCTGACTAATATTTAGCTTGTCGTTATCAATCCCAGACTGATTTTCATCTAATTCTAAACCATAATTTTCTTTAAAGTATTCAATTAGTTTTTCTGCTCTATTTTTACCAGTAGCACTCCAGTATTCATCAGCTGTATGTGCTCGGTTATTATCACTATAATACTGTATAGCCAGACTCATCACTTCTTCTTGACCATCGGTTAATTTAGATGCTGAAAGCCCATCCATAAAACCAATATCTTGATAGAAGTTATCCTGGATATGCTGAGAAGCCATCCATTTCGCTGATAAAGCTGCACATATTCCTTTTTGTCCAATGGATTTTTCACCAATAAAACGAGATTGTTGAAATGGCGTAATTAGAGCTGCATCATTTTTTTGTGCAATCACAACACCGGGATTAACAAGGCTCTCTAAAGCGCTTAATGAAGATGTGATTTTTTCCAACTGAACAGGTCCATCTTCTTTAAGCTCAGGGCATTTATTCAGTACATAGTTAACTGTTTGCTCTGAGAAAGTATGATGAATTGCAGCTCGAATATCAGAATTAAATCTAGGTAATGACTTAAATTTCAGGCCTAAATGATTTTCTAAAACATCCTTAATAACTTCTGCAGTTACTTTAGTCATCTTTTGCTGCTTTATAATATGTTTCAGCTCTTTTTTTCTATCTGTAATAAGCTGTCTAGCATGCTTTCTATATTCAGGGCTGTTCTGCTGTTGATAGCTTCTTCTGTCTTTTGGTAACGTTGCCAATTCTTCTCTTAACTCTACTTTTTTACCCTGCTCAAAGTCTTGATAACGAGGGTCATTCAACTGCTGTTGTTCTTTTGCTTCAGCTTGCCTTTGGTTTGCTTCAACCGTATGTTGCTGTTTTAAGCTGCTCAACTCTTTTTGTAGTTCAGGTACATGCTTGCTTCTCTTGGAATACTCTTTTGGATGGTTTTCTTTCCATAAAGACAATGCATCTTCAACTTTTTTAAGCTGCTCTGGCCCTTGATTCTTTTGCAGTAACTTAATCTCTTTTTGTAATACCTTAAGCTCTGAACTTTGGATATGTAGCCCACGCCTGTATACAGAATTGCTAAAAGTATTATTACCCGACTCAAGCAGATTCAACGAACGCCCCTGCCAACTGGCTTGTTGGTCATTAGTTGTTGGGACTGGTTGATTAGCAGCCAAATTTGCTGCTGGTATTGAGTTGCTTATGCTTGAAAAATTGTCCATGAGGTATCCTATTCTAATAGTCTTGGAAGTTTGTAAATAATAACCTCATGCAATCGTTTAACTTTACTAATATTAAGCCATTTTTTTATATAAACGCGTAAGTATTCACTCACCAAAATACGTATCAATACCAACACAATTGGTATAAACATAGAGAGGTGTATAGTAAGCTACTCTTGTTGCTTACTACTTATGGTGATTTATTATGATCGAAAAACTAGAACAAATGCTAAAACAAGGTCAAGACAACGCCATGCTACGATTTGGGCTAGGTAAAGCTTATCTAGATAGTAAGCAACCCGACAAAGCAATAGAGCATTTTCAAGCTTGTTTGCAACACGACAAAAATTATTCAGCCGCCTGGAAGTTACTTGGGAAATGTTATGTAGAACTAAAAAACTGGCAGCAAGCAGCAGAAATTTACCAACAAGGTATAAACATCGCTAACGAAAAAGGTGATAAACAAGCTGAAAAAGAAATGCAGGTATTTTTAAAGCGCTGTAATAAACAACTAAATAAATAACTCTTTTAAATTTTCCTGGTAATTTTTACCATAACCAATAGCCAGAAAAAACAGCCTATATACAGAGTTAAATTATAGGTGCCTTTTAGCTTAATCAAAGAATCAGATTTTCTGGCTACATTATGATCAGTCGGCGTCTTTTGTTGAAATCTAGCGGCTAGCCACTTAGCATCTCTTTCCATAATCAATTTGGGTGTGTCTTATCATTGGAACAATTATATGTCTGGAAGTAGCTCAATTTTATCGGCTGGCTCTTCTTTAGAAGCCGCGGAGAAACAGCCATCCACTCAGCTGCAGTGGTCAACTCGGTTATCATTTATTCTGGCCGCCACTGGCTCTGCCATTGGCTTAGGAAATATATGGAAGTTCCCATATATCACAGGGGAAAACGGTGGTGGCGCATTTGTCTTGGTGTATCTGGCCTGTATTTTGGTCATAGGTATACCACTGATGATGGCTGAAGTAATGATTGGTCGTCGAGGCCAGCAAAGCCCTCCAAATGCCATGGCTGCTCTAGCCAAAGAGGCTGGCACAACCCCTATCTGGAAAGTAATCGGTTGGATGGGAGTAATTGCAGGCTTTCTTATTTTAAGTTTCTATACCGTCATTGCTGGCTGGGCTGTGTCTTATATTTCAGTCGCTGCGGATACTACCTTTGTTGGCAAAACGCCAGCCGATATTGGTGCCATGTTCGAAGGGATGCTGAGTGACCCTGTCAGGCTACTTTTCTGGAGCACTTTAGTCATAGTTACCACTCTCTTTATCGTGGGTAAAGGTGTTAAGTCTGGCTTGGAAAAAGCGGTAAATATTTTAATGCCTTGCTTGTTGGTATTAATTATTGTGATGGTAGGTTACGCCATGACTACTGGGTATTTTATGCAAGGTGTTGGCTTCTTGTTTAACCCAGATTTCAGTAAATTAACCAGTAAAAGCATTTTAGTTGCATTAGGCCACGCATTCTTTACTTTAAGTCTGGCTAGCGGCGCCATCATGACGTACGGCTCTTACCTGCCAAAAAGCGTGTCTATTGCAAAAACCAGTATTTATATCGGCATTGTTGATACAGCAGTTGCATTACTAGCAGGCCTAGCTATCTTCCCTATCGTATTTGCTAACACGTTGGAACCAGGTGCAGGCCCAGGTCTTATTTTTGTTACTTTACCCATTGCCTTTGGGCAAATGCCTTTAGGAACCTTGGTAGGTATTTTATTTTTTATCATGCTATCAATTGCAGCATTAACCTCTGCTATTTCAATGATAGAGCCCAGTGTTGCCCGAATGGTAGAAAAATTTAATATTTCCCGCTTCAAAGCTTGTTCAATATTAGGACTCGCTCTGTGGCTACTCAGTGTTGGGTCAGCCCTTTCCTTCAATTTATGGAAAGAAGAAAAATTATTTGGCCGAACCTTTTTCGACACAATTGACCATCTAACCGCTAACTGGATGATGCCACTAGGCGGGCTAGCAATTGCCATATTCAGTGCGTGGATAATCAGTAAGAAAGTCTCTCAGGAAGAATTAGGGCTAGGTAATGGAACAATGTACAACATCTGGCTATTTACCATGCGCTTTATTACTCCTGTAGGTATTATTATTGTATTTCTTAATGCATTGGGAATTGTGTAGCAAAACCCAAAGTGCTTGAAGTAATTGGGATAAGCAGACTAATTTTTGTATAATTATTAGTCTGTTTTTGAAGTTTAAAAAATCGATTTGCTGGGTAATCCTTGTCTTTTAACTTGAAAATTCAACTTTGTTTAAAATCGTTTCAAGTTCTTCTCATTCCTCTTCAGACGGAAAATCTTAATATAAACTTAAGCACATAGTCATTTACTTTCTTAGCATAATAGTGCTGCTGTACAGTAATATCATATATATCAATTGTGAACTCCATAACATCAAATGAAACACCTGATATATCTTTAGATATACCACTTGGGAACTCATATTTCATTATTCATGCTTTTAGCAGTCTCTTAACATGAAAAAATAGTCTGCACCTTGTTTAAGGTGAAAACCATATAAACAAAAGTTCCGAGATCCGCAAAAATAATTAATTTTCAACACTTGGAAATAATTTTTTTATCTAGTTATGCCTACCTATAAAGAGCAATGAAATCATAGGGGGCAATTATGGTAATAAGCAACAAAAATGCGTAATAGAAAATGACCAATATCTCAGGAAGTATTCACACTTTCACGAAACAAAAGCTTTCGAGTTAACTGCCACCAGCGAGCCTACAAGCCAGACAACCTACTAATCCTGGGCCAGCACGTGACTTGTTGAAGGTTGCCCAATCGTTTATCCATTGGCGAACGCTATTTGAGACGGAATCAAACTAGGGGCTGTTTGTTGCTTAATCCTGCTTATTTGATCACTTTTCTTGAAAAAATATTATATAACCAATTACCGTCTTGATGTATTTGGATATACTGAGCAGCTTTTAATCTACTCTTCAAATCTTCACCTAGTCGTAAGGAGGTAAAATGGAGTCTGCATTAAATTGGGTGAATGAAAACTCAGACCTTTTAATTGAGTATGCAGTACAGATCACACTAGCTTTTGTCGTCTTATTTATTGGGATTCGAGTTGCTAAGTTATGTGGCAAATTAACCGAAAAAGCTTTTAATAGTCGTAAGGTTGATAAAGCTGTAGGTTCTTTCGTTTCAAGTATTGTCTATGCCATTGTTCTTGCTGCAACAGTCTTGATGGCTCTTTCTCAAGTAGGGATTGAAACCACCTCTTTTATTGCCATTCTAGGTGCTGCAGGTCTTGCCGTTGGCTTGGCTTTACAAGGTTCATTATCTAACTTTGCTTCGGGTGTTTTGATTATACTTTTACGTCCATTTAAGTCAGGAGACTATATTGAAGCTGGTGGTCAGTCAGGTACCGTAACTAAAATAGAGATTTTTTCAACGGAGCTGCGTACTCCTGATAATAAAGTCATAATAATGCCTAACTCATCAGTTATGTCTGATGCTATTGTTAATTACTCTAGAGAGAAAACCCGTCGTATAGATTTGGTGATCGGCGTAGGCTACGAAGCTGACCTTAAGGAAGCCAAGCAGGTGCTTTCTTCAATACTTGATGCTGATGTGCGTGTACTTAAAGAGCCTGGCTATACAGTAGCTGTATTGGAGTTGGCAGACTCAAGCGTTAATTTTGCTGTTCGCCCATGGGTTAATACAGTAGATTACTGGCCCACTTATTTCGATTTAGTAGAAAAGATTAAGCTCGCCTTGGATGATGCAAATATTTCAATTCCTTTTCCACAAATGGATGTACATCTTCATAAGGATAAATAGTTAGTCTATATTGCTGTACAGTCTACCCTCAGACAGTATGTGTAAGTACTAAAAATATTTTTAGTACTGCATGCTTGCTGAGGGGTACGTTAATTTCACACCATATATTAATACCTGCTACCGGGTATTCTCTAACTAACTGATGCCCCAAAAGCATATAAATGGTGGCATCAGATCTAGAACAGTAATAGTTGTATCACTCAATGTTAGGAAAATTAAAAGCATTGAATGCTACTAAGCCGACCCCGTAGATTCTCTAAAAGCCATTGCGCCATTTACAGACAGTTCTGTTACAATGCCACCTTTGTGACTGATACTGATCCCCCAAAGCAAAGGGTATAAGGTTAACCAAGGCTACATCGCCATAGCACCAGCAGTATTAGGCCAAGTCAGCCAACGTTGTAATTCAGGTAATTGTTCATGAACCAAGCCTCCTTTGCCACCCTTAAGCTAACCCCTGAACTGCTTAGCAACCTTACATCACTTAACTATCAAGTTATGACGCCAATTCAGGCACAGAGCTTACCAGCTATTTTGCAAGGTAAAGATGTTATTGCGCAGGGTAAAACCGGCTCAGGTAAAACCGTAGCGTTTGGTTTGGGGCTATTAAGCAGTCTTGATGTAAAGCGTTTTTGTGTACAGTCTCTAGTGCTTTGCCCTACCCGGGAGCTGGCCGACCAAGTAGCAAAAGAAATTCGCAAACTGGCCAGAGCTATCCACAACATTAAAGTGCTAACCCTATGCGGCGGTATGCCATTTGGTCCACAAATTGGCTCACTAGAACATGGGGCTCATATTATTGTGGGCACACCTGGGCGCATTGAAGAACATTTACGTAAAAGAACATTACAGCTAGATAATTTAACTACACTGGTGCTGGACGAAGCAGATCGCATGTTAGATATGGGCTTTCAAACGGCTCTTGAGGCTATCATTGGTCACATTCCTAATCAGCGCCAAACGTTATTATTCAGCGCGACTTATCCTGATCAAATTCAAACAATTGCGGCTAATATCATGAGTCAGCCAGTAATGGTGCAAGTAGCTGCAACTCATGACAGTTCCAGTATCAAACAGTATTTTTATAAACTAGAAAATAATAAGCAACGCAACACTGCACTACGCTTGCTGATACTAAAATATCGCCCCGAGTCTGCGGTAGTGTTTTGTAATACCAAACGTGAAACCCAGGAAATCGCTAACGAGCTATGCAGCCAAGGCTTTAGTGCGCTGGCTTTACATGGCGATTTAGAACAAAAAGCCCGGGATCAGACCCTGGTGCGCTTTGCGAATAAAAGCGCATCTATTCTTGTTGCAACTGATGTTGCCGCTCGAGGGTTGGATATTGACGCCTTAGATGCAGTTATCAATTATCAGCCTGCTCGCGATAGTGAGGTACACGTACATCGCATTGGACGAACAGGTAGAGCTGGTAGCAAAGGTATAGCTTGCACCCTGTATAGCGATAATGAAAGCTACAAAATTGCGCAATTAGAAGACTACCTTACCCATACAATTACTCCTGAGCCTTTACCGCCATTCAGCTTATTAGAAAAAGATGTTCATAGGCCATCAATGACAACTTTGCAAATTGACGGCGGCAAAAAACAAAAAGTAAGACCTGGTGATATTCTTGGTGCACTAACAGGAAAAAATGGTATTGCAGGCAAGCAAGTTGGTAAAATTCATATTTTTGATTATTGCTCCTATGTAGCAGTAACTAAAGAAGCAACTAAGCCTGCTTTAAAAAAATTGTCTGAAGGTAAGTTAAAAGGACGTTCCTTTCGTGTAAGGCGGATACGGGGTTAACAACCCACCGTCTTTTGCAACACTCCAATTTCACCATTCACCCATTAGAACTATTAACCAGTGAACTTAATTGCTCAATGGAAGCAAACATTCGCTCCCATTGAGACTGCTCCTCTGTATTCGAATAGAATGTAGTCTCGTAAGAAACAAACAGGGTCACCCCCATGTTTTACCCTTAAAAATTCTGGTTTCATTAACACTTTATGCTGGAATTGCATGTGGATGAACAACGTAATGTTCTGTTCTGTGCAAAATTATTAGCAACAGGTAACCCAGAATACCCACCTTATTTATGGCAGGAATCAAAGAACTCCTCAAATTTGATAGGCGCTATCGCCATAGTTTTAATCAATTTAGTCGTCAACTTAGGGTACTTATTGATTTAATATATACTGGGCCATGATCAAGGACTCACAGGAAAACTTGCTAAAATTGAAATAGATTTAAAGAATAGTAGCGCAACAGAAAAAGCCTTAGAAAAAGGACTCGCGCTTTGGAGAGAAACTTCAAAATAAAATTGTAAGGATTAATTTATTATTTTTTTTTATCCCACAAAAATATAAAAGGCGATGACTCAGCCTACCGAACAAAAATCAACCTATAAACTAATCTACAAAAAGTATCACTAGATATCATAAGTCGTATTATATTACCAATTGTATAAATAGCAAACTTCTAATAATTATATAGCAGCCATAGCGATCAAAAAAATGATGAGGAATTAGCACTTAGTTAATCATATTGACTTACAAACAAACAACAGGACAATAAGAACATTTGATGGAAAACTTGATTGCAGACATTTTTACAGCCTATAAAGTGAGCTGCTAAACAAGTTGTTAAGTCTCAGCTATGTGCTATCGTAAGCTGTAGCAATGTAACCAGCTCTTGTAAAGTATAAAACAGACAGTGTTCAAACAACTCTTACCCATATTAAGTTGTGTGATTGCCTTAAGTTCCACTCACTCACTATCGACTGAGGTTATTGATGTAACGATCCTGGCTGACGATAACTACTACCCTTATAGCTTTGTAGAAGATGGAATGCTAACTGGTGCTTACACCCAGATAATCGAGCGTATAGTCAAAGAAATGCCTAATTTCCGTGTACAACTTGTGCCAGTACCTTGGAAGCGAGGCTTAAAACTATTAAAAAGTGGAAAGGCCTTTGCTTTGTATCCACCCTACCTAAAAAAACAAGCTCGACCTTATATATGGCCAGTATCCAAGCCTATACTTGATGAAATTACTTCAGTTTTTTGTCGCACAGATATTTTAACCACCCCACGACCCAACTGGCCTAATGATTATATCGGCTTAACCATTGGCAATAATCATGGTTTTCAAATTGCTGGCAATCGCTTTTGGCAACTGGTAAAACAAGGAAAGATAACCGTTAAAGAGTTTAAAAATAATCAAGTGAATCTAACAAAAATGTTAATTGCCAAAGAAACTGACTGTTATATGAATGATAGAGAAGCAATACTACTTTCATGGCACAGCCTAATTAGCCAAACTAAGTGGAAACATAAAGTAATGGCAATGACTGAAGGTGCTGTCATTTCAAAAGAGCAAGGACATTTGGGTTTTACCAATAACGATCAGGGATTTTATTACTATAAAAAAGACTTTTTAATAAAATTCAATAAAATTCTGGAAAAAATTAAACAATCAGGTGAGCTTGAAGAAATTATCAACCAATATTGGCAATCTTTGCGAGAAATTCATTCCAGAAACATAGATGCTAATTAAATATCCCCTCCCTTCGTTTTTCCCTCTTTATATACTCTCACGACTCATTTTTAGGTGTTAAAAAAAAGCAATAATACCCACAGCGAAGGGCATTTTAGGCTAGGCCATCGAGTGATGAATCCCCAGGAGTTTAGACCAGCTAAATGACTGGGATGAAGAGCGACGATAACAAAGCCTAAAATTCATTCGCGAAGGGTACAATTTTAATACTCTTCGTCCATAACCTTATGCCTATCCTCATGATAGCCTTCTTCATCAAAGCCATCACGCCAATAAGGAACAGCGTATAAGTTTTTCCTGGTAAGCCCATACTTAGCTTTTAAATAGTTGCGGATATTGACTACTGCATTATTTTCACCAGCAACCCATGCTGAAACAGCCTCTATATTTTCTGGTTTGTCTACTTGCTTAATTGCATCCAACTGTAGGGTACTTCTCCCAGCAGTCAGGTTACCTCGATATAGCCAATGAATTTCCATCACTGATCGAGTAGCTAATGGCTGCCGTTCAGACTCATCTGTTACCTCTATAAACACATGCCCTGACGTATATTCTGGCAACTCTTCAAGCAACGCGGAGATTGCTGGTAACGCCGTCATATCACCTGCAATAATATGCCAATCAGCAGGTGCCAACAGTGGATCTGGCCCACCAGGACCAGCTATTCCTAAAAAATCACCTGGTTTAGCTTTAAGCGCCCAACCAGAAGCTGGGCTATCATGACCATGTAATACAAAATCTACTTCTAGTTCTTCCTTCTCACGACGATATTTACGTACACTATAAGTGCGTGTAATGGGTTTTTCTTCTTTCGGTGGCCATATAATCCCTTTTGGGCCTAATGTAGGCAAAACGGGTTTATCCTGATGAGCAAGCGGTAAAAAAACTTTTATATGCGCACCATTTCTATCCTCAGGAAAATCCTTAATAGCGTCACCAGAAAGTGTAATACGCTGCATATGAGGCGAAATGCACTCCGTTTTTACAACCTGCAAAAGCCTCGGTGGTGTACGTTTTGGCCCATTGTGGTTTATAGCAAGCTTTGCTGCTTCAGCAGTTTGATTACTCAAGTTTTTCCCCTTAACAAGATTTAAAATACTGATTTGCCAAATATTAATTTCTATACCCTTTGAGCATCACTGTTAGGGGTTGAAATCAGTTGATTGTTTACTGCATATTGTAAATATTTAAACAACAACTGTTTATTAATAACTGGTTGAGCTAACCCTGTTTGTTTAAGAGCTTGTTTGAATTGAGCATTAGCTATTCTGAACTCTGTTTCGGAAGGCTCTGCTTTTGTACTAACAGCAGACTCTCGCATATCAAAGAATGCCATTGTTGCTAAGTCCTGATCAGTGGATTGTTTCTCAACTTGTTGCTTCCATTCAGGAAGTGGTAAAGCCTTCATTTCAAAGCCAAACTCTTTAATCCATTGAAATAAAACTGTCAGGCCTACTTTTTCATCTAAAGCGATATTGAAAACCCTGGTAGTTAAACCTTGGGTTAACGAAATACGACTGATCGTTTCTGCTACAAAATCAACAGGCGTCCACACTTCCGCTACATTAATGCTTGGGAATGCCTTGGCAGGTAAACTTGCATGAACAATTCGCCAAAAAAAATCCTGACTATTAACAAAGCCCGTGGTCTCAGCACCGGTTACTCTGCCTAGTCTATATAGTGAGACTGGTAGCCCTCGTTCGCCTGCCTGTTTAACCAAATATTCTGCCGCCCACTTACTTTGCTGGTAACCATCAAGTAAGCCGGAATGTCTGTCGATAAAAGTTTCCGGCAAAGAATCCATTATCTTGGTAGGGGCACCGACAGCCTGAGTAGATATATGATGAAAAGGTACAGTTCGAATACTGGCTGCTAATTTAAGTAGCTCTTTGGTCGCTATAACATTAGCTTCACGTAAGCTAGAATACTCTCGAACCACACTAACAACAGCACCATTGTGATAGATTGCATCACACTCTGTGGCTAAAAAGCTATATTCTTCATCACTCAAACCAAGTTGAGGTTTACTTAAATCACTAACGACAGGTATAACCCTTTGTTCAATGTTTTGCACTGCTAGTTGTTGTTGCTCTAATGCTGCCTGCAAACGTCGCATGGCATGCTGCTGGTCATTTGCTCTCACCAAACAATAAACATCAGCTGAAGTATTCATCAATAACTTATAAAGCAGCTGAGCTCCCACAAAACCAGTAGCACCAGTTAGTAGTACTTTGTTAGGTTTTGGATTGATAACTGCATCCTTAAGCTTACTTGGAACAAGTTCTTCTGCTAGCTGAATATCTTCTAACATCATTTGTTCAAAGCTATTAGTCACCAACTCTTCTGTATTACTTTCCAAAACAGCAGCCAGATCTGCCGCAACAGGAAATTTAAAAATATCCATCACCGCTACTTCTCGACTCAGCTCTATACTTAATCGATTAGCAATTTGGATCGTTTGTAGTGACTGTCCGCCTAATTTAAAAAAGTCATCTTGTGGACTTAACTGAGTTTGACCCAACACTTCTGACCAGATATTAAGCACTTTCTTTTCTAAGGGCGTTGTTGTTATAGCTACTGACTGTTTCGAGTCAATTTTTGCATATAGCTGTTTAAGCTGCTTTCTATCAATCTTTCCTGATGTTGTTTTCGGTAGTTCTTTTAGAACTTCTATTATTGAAGGCACCACTGCTGGCGGTATTTCTTTCAACAGAATCTGGCGGATTTTTTCAGGCGTAACTTTTTTAGTTTCATTTTGCAATGGTACTATAAATGCCACCAACCGCTTGCTACCATTTGGCAATATCTGGCCAACCACTGCTGCATCTTGAATTATATTCTGTTTTATAAGCGTATTTTCAATTTCTAATGGATTTATCCTATAGCCGCTGATTTTAAATTCATCATCAATTCGTCCTAAATAGATAAGTTCTCCACTGTCACTTAACTTAGCTCTATCTCCTGTGCGATACGCTTTCGGTTTTTGGGGTAAATTATCAAGCCTAATAAAACGTCGCTCATTAATATCAGGCCTATTTAAATAACCATCAGACAAACTGTTACCTAACAGAAATAGCTCACCTTCCCCTATCGCCGGTGATAGCTGATCATCTAACACAACAGCCTGTATACCAGGCAATGGCTTACCAATAGTTAGCGGCTCTTCAGTAATGTCACAATTAGAAATATCTGCAAACGTGGCTACTACTGTTACTTCTGTTGGCCCATAAGTATTGAGCAATCGAATCTTGTTACCGACACTTTTTTGCCAATGGATCAGGCGTTCAGGTTGAGCCGCTTCACCTCCAATAATCACTGTTTTTAAAGTTCCAGGGAGATTCTCTTTAGTTGCAATTAACGTCAGCTCATGCCAATACGCCGTTGGTAAATCGAGTAAAGTAATTTTATTTAACTCACAAGCTGTTAACAGTTGCTGTACCGAGTTGATCATTTCTTCTGTACGCAGCACAAGGGTGCCACCATTACATAACGTGAGAAATATCTCTTCTACACTGGCATCAAAGTGTAATGGTGCAAACTGTAAGACTACTTCAGTATGATCGATACCATAACTTTGAGAAGCAGCTGTTATAAAATTGGCTAATGCTGCATGACTAACTGCTACTCCATTTGGTTTTCCCGTTGATCCTGATGTATAAATAACATACGCTAAAGATGAAGAGGGTATTTCAGATAACAGGGTTATTGAATTCTGAAGCTTTACCACACTTTCTTCTGCAAGTTGATCAATAAAAACAAACTTGTTCTTATCATAAGAAACAGTTGGTTGATACTTCTCATAGCTAATTACTAAGTCTGGCTCAGAATCATTTAATACTTCATTATTTCTTAATTCAGGTCCTTCTGGGTCTAAAGGCAAGTAACCGGCCCCAGCCATTAGAGAACCTAAAATAGCACTAATTGCATCCAAGCTTCTTGGTAACATTATTGCGACCAACGGATTAGATTTATTGCAACAACTTATAATTAAATCTGCAATCTGTGCAGCTTTAACATTCAACTCCCGGTAGGTCAGCTCATTATTTTCATGCACCAAAGCGACTTTATCTGCATGCTGTTTTACAACCTTAGAAAACTGTTGAATAACTGTTATTTGAGCTGCTGCATTTTCACCACCATCAATAAACTGTATAGTGTGCGAGTGCCTGCGTACTTTAGTAGAAGGGTTCTCTATTAATATCTCAATCAAGGCTAAATACTTTACCAGTAGCCCTTGAACCGCTTGATCGTCATAGCAAGCTGGGTTGGCATCAAGATTAATATACAACCCCTGCTCTATTGTATTAGTTAAGATACCAAGCGAAATATCTTCAACTGGGCCAGCAGAAAGATTATGAGTAATGCCTTTAATACCTGCAAAACTTAAATCGGCTTCAAAAGGCATAATATTGATAACAGGACCAAACAAACGCTTGTTACCCCCTAATAGGTTAAGATCCCGCTTCATATCTTCATAACGATACTTCTGATGTCTTTTAGTCAACCTGACTTCTTCTTTAACTAAGTTGATAACATCAATAAAGGTATCATCCTTATGAATAGTCAGCCTGATTGGAATAATATTCATCTGCATACACGGCACACGTAGCGAGGCAGATCCTAAACGATTCATCACAGGTAAACCCAATACAATATCGGCTGACTGATGTGTATGTCGGTTAATAAGAACTGCAAAAGCAGCCATAAGTAAATCAGCCCAAGAAACATTCAGGTGATTTGCTAGTGATTCAATACGACTAAATAGTTGCTGATCTAGCTTATTCGTTTTTCTAATAAAGCTTAATGAAAAACTAGCTGTATTTGCTGAAAAACTGGCAACTTGATTTAAATTGCTCATTCGTTCTTGCCAAAAAGCTTGATCCTGTAAAAACTTTGCAGAATTTCTATAAGCTTTATCTTCTTCTATCACTCTCTCTAAATCAGCAAACGGCTTAGATGTAGGATTGCTATTGGTAACAAGGGCTGTATATAAGTCAGCCACTCGTTTGCTAAATAATGAAAAACCATAACCATCTATCGCTACATGGTGAATACGTTGATACCAATAATATTTGCCAGCTGATAATTTCAATAACACCTGATAGCAGGGAAAGTCCGTTGATAAGTCAATTGACTCTTTTATGTGCTTTTTCATCCATTGCTCAGCTAATAACTCTGGGCTGTCTTTAGAAGAAAAGTCAATGACAGCCACTGAACACTCTGTTAACGGCTGAACAGTTTGGCGGGGTGTATTATTTTGTTTAACAATTCTTACTCTAAGCGCCTTCGCTTCTTGCCAAGCCATGTGGATTGCCTGCTTCAGCACCTCTTCCTGGACTGGGCCAACAATTTCAACAAACTCAGCTGTATTATAAACGGCGCTTTCAAGGTTTAATTGCTGTCCCAACCAAATGCCATATTGTGCAGAAGACAGTTGAAGCTGTGTTAGCATTCCGTACTCCAGTCAAGAAATAAGCCCATAACGGTTTTCCTCAGACTAAAGCAAATGATAACTATTCGCAACTATGTTTTCAGTAATATGCTACATATAGAGGGCATCTCTATTTCATTTAACTAAAGTAAGATGTTCGACATACTATAGATTAAGTATGATTCTAGTTATCTAAGTTGAAATGCACTACAACATAGCATATAGCGGTAGCGTGCCTACTGATCAATACACAATCAGAATGAGGAGGTAATATTGAAAGGCCCAGACCCAAATGATAAAGAGCCAATGAAAGGCTTTCCACAAGTTGGCTACCTGAAAAACTATATTACTTCCGAACAGATTATTGTTGGGGATTATACCTATTACGATGACCCTGACGGCCCAGAAAGATTTGAGCAAAATGTGCTCTATCACTTCCCTTTTATTGGAGATAAATTAATCATCGGAAAGTTTTGTGCTATAGCTAAAGATGTAAAATTTATAATGAATGGAGCAAACCACAAAATTTCTGGTTTCTCTACCTATCCTTTTCAAATTTTTGGCAATGGCTGGGAAAAGGTAATACCCAAAGAAGGGGAATTGCCTTACAAAGGTGACACTATTATAGAAAATGATGTTTGGATAGGATATGAATCAACCATTATGCCGGGAGTTAAAATTGGCAGCGGATCAATTATTGCCAGCAAGTCCGTTGTAACCAATGATGTTCCTCCATATAGTATCGTGGGAGGTAATCCAGCAAATATTATAAAATATAGATTTAATAATGATACTATAAATCAATTATTAGATATTGCATGGTGGAATTGGAACCCAGAAAAAATCACCAACAATTTAGAAGCCATTGTAGGCTGTGACCTAAGCTATTTACAAGAAGTTCAATAATAGGAGTCAGAATGAAAACTATTGGTATGCTTGGTGGAATGAGCTGGGAATCGACTGCAGTTTATTACAAGCTTATTAATGAAGAAGTAAAAAATAAATTAGGTGGGTTACATTCCGCAAAAATCTGTTTGTATAGCGTTGATTTTGATGAAATAGAAAAGCTTCAACACCAAGGTAGCTGGCAAGCAACAGCCAATATTCTTGCTGATGCAGCGCAATCAATTGAATCAGCAGGCAGTGATTTTTTAATTATTTGTACTAATACAATGCACAAAGTTGCTGCTGAGGTTCAACAAGCCACTTCAATCCCTCTATTACATATAGCTGATGCGACTGCAAATGAATTAAAAGCAAATAAAATTAATACGGTTGGTTTACTTGGCACACGGTTTACAATGGAACAAGACTTTTATAAAGGTAGACTGCAAGATAAACATGGAATAAAGGTTGTTGTACCTAAACAAACTGATCAAACCATTGTGCATGATATAATCTACCATGAGCTATGCCATGGTAAAACCAATACTCATTCAAGAGAAAAATATTTAGAGATTATTAATAAACTTCATCAACAAGGAGCAGAAGCGGTTATCTTAGGTTGTACCGAAATTTCTTTATTAGTTCAACAACAATACACTCCTGTCCCGTTATATGATACTACAGAGATACATGCCAAGGCAGCAGTTAAACATGCCTTAAAATAAACAGGAACATAGAATATGTATAAAGCAACTTGCCATTGCGGTAATGTTAACATTACAGTTAAAAATTTACCCTCTGTTGTACCAGCTGTAATTGTTCAATCTGTAACCGAATTGGGTCTTTGTGGGCTTATTATCAGCCTGAAGAAGTGAAAATCAGTATAAAAAATGAGCCTACGAGAACCTACTTTTGGGGTGATAAGCTCCTTAAGTTGCATCATTGCAGCATATGCGGTTGTACAACCCACTATACATCAACTGAAAAATGTGAAGAACAAAGGGTTGCAGTTAATGGAAGAATGTTCAACCTTGAAACAATTCAATCTATTCCAATCAAAAAATTTGATGGCGCCAACTCTTGGCAATTTGTTGACTAATTACTAGTGCTAGTATTTTATTTGATGCGTTATAATGAAAATTTACAATAAACAACAACTTATCGACTTCATTAATCATAATGGCAATGTAAAATATTTATTTTTTTGGGGACATAGAAAAACAAAATCAGCTATTTCTAAAACATGCTTTAGTCAGTGGTATGAGTGCTCATTTATAGTTAATAATATTGAATACCCAACAGCCGAACATTATATGATGGCAGAAAAGGCCAGGCTATTTAATGATCACGAAACTTTACAAAAAATTTTGGCCGCAGAAAGTCCAGGAGAGGCAAAAAAGCTTGGCCGTAATGTAACAGGGTTTGATGAAAATATCTGGATTAATAAAAGATTCAGTATTGTAGTAAAATCAAACATAGCTAAATTTAACCAAAACCCTAATTTAAAAGAGTTTTTATTAAATACAGGAAATAGAGTGCTAGTTGAAGCAAGCCCTGTGGATAAAATATGGGGCATAGGATTGCCAGCTGACTACCAATATATAGAGAACCCCTATATGTGGAAAGGGCTAAATCTATTGGGATTTGCATTAATGGAAGTACGTAACCAACTGAAAACAAGTAGACTATGAAAGAATATTAAAAAAATTCCTTCACCTCGACTACTCGGCCGCAAGCAACCGAGTTTACGCCGACCTGATTGACCTTCGGTCAAACGGAATTTTTACAGTTACACTCGGGAGCAAGCTCCCGAGATATCTTTCTTTATATAAAATAATAAACAGTTATTTCAAGTTTATTCAAAAGCATTTTGCAGTTTTAACTCTAAAGAAATTATCAATTTCTATGCCCCTTCCCCTAGTTATTATTTATACGGAATCTGGTAGCATTATTGGTTTTAGAAATGACGAACTTATAAAAAACATAGATAAACTGCCTAATATTTATCAGCATTTAGTTTACTAGGCCTCTAACTTAATAAGAAGCAACTAACCTATAATTTGCTGTATAATATAGTTATTTAACAATCTATATAGAGCAAATAATGAACACTGAGCAAGCATTACATGCCCGTAGTGAGTCTAAATGTGAGTTGTGTGGTACATCTGAGCAGTTAGGCGTGTATGAAGTTCCTCCTAGTTCAAATGGTAGTGCAGATGAATCTATTCTTGTATGCATCACCTGCCAAAGCCAAATTGAAAACCCAGAGTCAGTTGATGCTAATCACTGGCGTTGCCTGAATGAAAGTATGTGGAGTCAAATACCAGCGGTACAGGTAATGGCGTGGCGAATGCTGACTCGCTTAAGAAGTGAAGGCTGGCCTCAGGATTTACTGGACATGTTATATCTGGATGATGAAACCTTAGTTTGGGCGCAAGCTACTGGAGAAGGAAGCAGCGACAATGATTCGGTTAAGCACCTGGATAGTAATGGTGCTGTATTAGAAGCAGGTGATACTGTAACGCTAATAAAAGACCTAAATGTTAAAGGCGCTAATTTTACAGCAAAACGTGGTACTGCTGTTCGGGGAATTTCTTTAGTACCAGACAATCCAGAACAAATTGAAGGTCGTGTCAGTGGCCAACAAATTGTTATTCTGACCAAGTTTGTTAAAAAGTCTAAATAAATACTCTAGGGCCTGTTAATACTAATTAAATATCAGTGGTGATTCAGATAGTGTTAACAGACCTTAGTACCCTTGAGTTTCTAATGGTTTACCACAATAAACTGGATGATCAACCATTAGTTCGACTCTAAGTCATAAGTTGGTATTATTATACTCTAATTCCAGCTGCTCAAACTCCCCTTCTAATGTCTGAAAATACTCATCTATTGTGCTGTCACCACTAATATGTGCAAACGGTGCTTTCAACACACTTGAGTATTCAGGCCTGCTGCTATAGTCAGCTTGTTCCAAATAATTTATTGTATAAAGAAAAATTATAGCGCCTACACTTACGACTAATGCAGTAGTTGTACTCCTTATGATATTAGTTGCAAACATCAGATTAAACTTTAGTAATCCAACTAATACTACCAAGATAAAAAATATCCCAAAAATTTCGCTAACCAGCATACTATTAGTTGCATATTCTGCGTACCTGTCTATAGGCTCTAATAGCGTATAAACCCCAGCTGCCACACTAGTTATTAACAACTGGCTTGAAAAATGATGCTCATGCCTTAATAGCCTACCTGCTATTGACCAAATCGCAGCCCAGACAACAATGATAAGTGCTGAAATTAAGGAATAAAATGTATATTCTTTCCACTCATAGCTGGCAGATACTTGTAGAAAATCAATTCCTGCGTCTAACAGACATACACCAAGCAAAATGAGCATGGGCAAGGTTAGCCCTAAATTATCATGATGCAACCAACCTGAGAGTAGTAGTTTTCTTGTGGGCTCAACTTGATGATTATCGAAATATATCATTAAGCTGGTTCTCCCCACTCTCAGTCTATCCCCTGACTGCACCTGGGTATTATCAACTATCACTTGTCCATTAATTAATATAGAGTTTGTCTCATCTACAATATCAACAAACCAGTCACCATCCCGTTGTTTAAAACACAATTGATTTTGAGCAATATAAGGATCTACTAACACTAGATCATTATCAAATCCTCTACCAATCGATAATGATGCGTTACTGCTTTTTACAACTTCTGCAACCCGACCATGGCGGATACCTGTTTGAATAATTAGTTCTGCCACTCTATTGACTCCATAAATGTTTTAAAGAGCAATATTGAATTTTTTTTACTAATACCTGAAGCACCCATTTTTACAATAGCTGCTTTATCATTTCGGTCGACTAAAGCCATAAGTAAAAGTGAGTCATATAAATCTTTATAGTTTTTATAAGCGCGAAAACAGCTGGAAATTTTCCATGAACTACCGGCAATCTTAACAAAGTCAGAGTTACAGCGGTAAGCAGTAGTGTGCTTTTTATTTGATGTATTGTATAGTTTAATTTGATTATATCGTTGCTCTAAAGCATCATAAAACTGTAAGGAATTCAGCTCATCACTGGTCAACCACTCATAGTCATAAACAAAATCACCCGTGTAAAAATCACCACTTATATAAATTTGATCATCTAACTTACAGTGTTGGTGAAAACTGTTGTACTTTAAGTCATCGTTGTCAATAGAGTGTCCCCAGCAGTTCAGAACTGGACTTAATTTAGTTGGCAGTTTTAAGTCACCAAAATTATCCGTTTGTATTGGTTTACTTAAAATATTTTGATAAAAATCATCTTGATCTTTATGCAGTGTTGTTTCGATGATTTGTTGAAAGTCTTCTGGCTTTTTCTCACTGGCATTGACTACTTCTGTTGTTTTTACCTGCTGCATCAATTTGTTTAGATACTGCACAGGCACTAAAAAGCTTAGCTGCTCCCCTCTTGTTGCTTTTGATACATTAATCCCAATAACTTTACCATTTATATCAATAGCTGGACCACCACTCATGCCTGGGTTGAGCGAACCAGAAAACAGGATCTTCTTAAATCGAGAGGTTTTGATTAAACCATTGTAGTTACCTTCTATAATGGTCATCCCTAAGTCTTGGGGGTTACCCATAGAAAAGATACGATCACCTTTAGCAATAGACTGAAGCCTTAATTCAAAATGACTGGTTGCCAACTTCTCTGCTTTTAATATTGCCAAGTCATGAATGACATCAATTCCCTTAACTTGTAAAGAGCCAGTAATCCCATTATGGCTTACATATTCAAGCCGATACTTTTCAGGCTCATGAATAAAAGAAGAAACCACATGAAAGTTAGTAGCCACATAGCCGCTTGCACTCACTTGAAAGCCTGAGCCTATACTCGATTTGTCACCAGAGGCAATATCAATTACCCGAATTTGGTAAACTTGCTTGTTAACCTCATTAAATAACTGCGTAGCCCTACCATCTGGATTAACCTTTTCAGCTAACAGGCTTTTTGGTAAAAATAACAAGGACAGCAATAAAAGTTTAATTATAATATTTGATCTCATTGAACGGATAATGATGTTGCCTCCATTTTACGTATGAACTACTAACGACCACTGTCGCCAAATATATCACCTAAACCACCGAGCAGAGACCCTTCACCTTGAGAGCGACCACCCCCACCCGGTGCAGCTGCCAACATTCTGCCAGCTAATCTGGAGAATGGTAAGCTTTGCAACCAAACCGTACCAGGACCTTTCAAAGTGGCAAAAAAGAAGCCTTCTCCGCCAAATAACATGGTTTTAATACCACCTGCCCGCTGAATATCGTAATCCACACTTTCTGTCATTGCAGCTAAACAACCAGTGTCCACATGTAATGTTTCGCCTACACCCAATTCTATTTTGTGGACAGTACCTCCCATATGGACAAATACCAATCCATCTCCTTCCAGCTTCTGTAAAATAAATCCTTCGCCACCAAATAAACCAGTTAATATTTTCTTTTGAAAATGAAGGCCTATCTCGACCCCCTTAGCACCAGCTAAAAAGCTATCTTTTTGACAAATTAATTTTCCATGATAGTCCGATAAAGCAATCGGCAAAATAGTACCAGGAAATGGTGCACCAAAAGCAACCCGTCCCTTGCCAGAACCAGTTTGAGTGAAAACTGTCGTAAATAAACTTTCCCCTGTTATCAAACGCCTGCCAGCACCCAGTAATTGATTCATAAAGCCTGAGCCTTGCTGTTGGCTACCATCACCAAAGATTGTTTCCATTTCTACGCCTGATGTTTTATACATCATGGCACCAGCTTCGGCGACAGCACTTTCTTTTGGGTCTAGCTCTAACTCTACAAACTGAGTTTCTGTACCGTATATTTTGTAATCAATACCTTCAGTATGTTGTGCACTTCCAAAACCTGCTGATGCATGAGTAGACTGGGTAATAGTTTGGTTTGAAGGCTGTGACTTAGCCAGTGGTTGTGATTGTACTGTTGATTGACTAACTGGGGCAGATACTTGTCCTGCTACTTGAGGTAATGAAGTAGGTTTAGGTGACATCATGTTAGCAGGTGGTGGTGGAAAAGGTGTAACCCCATCCTTTTTCATACGACGTAATTCAGGTACTTCGTACACTGGTAACCAATCACTAAAACCTTGCCTCCAACAATAGGAACCAGGGTTTTCTCTTACTATTACCTTAGCCATAGCATCATCAATAGGCCCTGACTGTTTTCCATCTATCGAAAAGTACCATTGATTCACAAGCCGCCTCCTAACGTGGGTTTGGTTAAATCATAATGCTAAAATAGCAACAACACTTTTACAGGCATTTTGTACATTGTATGAGCACAAACCAGCTTCACACAAGTTGTCTTATATCTTCATTATTCAAGCTTATGACAGCCACAGTAATAAAGAGTTTTTAGGTAATCACTATGTTTAATACCAACAAGCTATATACAACACTAGTGTTAGCTATTTATAGTTGCTCTGCATGGTTTGCTCCCTTAGGTTATACAGCTCCCACTGGTAGCTCAGCCACTTTGGTGAATGATCATTTAGTTTCCAATATTAAGCCTGATGAAACTATACAGTTTTTCCACACCTCTGCCTGGTATGATGAGACATTACAATTATGGCACATCCCTATTCATGGTTGGGTTTATGAGCCAGAAGAAAGTATGGTCCGCAAACAGATAATCGCAAAAACTTTACAAGCCAAATACAACCTGAAAGCCACGTCCAAACACAGTGAAAATAATTTTGCTAAGCGCGTTAATCTATTGATTGCCGATAACGAAAGAAATAAACAGGTTATCATCGTTATAGGAAAACAGCGTTATGCCTTGCCTAAATCTGCAGCCAATGGGCACTTTAAAGGAATTATCACTCTCACGAAGCCTCAAGTTGACCATATTAAAGAAAATGGTCAACTTGATTTTTATGCAATTTTAAGCTCGCAAGACCAGCGACGCTTTTCAGGCAAAGTAGCGCTCGTAAGTCCAGAAGGAATATCAGTTATCAGTGATATTGACGACACTGTAAAGGTCTCTCAAGTGACTGATCATACTGCTTTAATGGATTATACTTTTTTCCAGGATTTCATAGCTGTGAAGGGTATGTCTGCTTTATATCAAAACTGGTCACAGCAAGGCGCCATGTTTCACTTTGTCTCTTCCAGCCCATGGCATTTGTATCAACCATTAGTTGAATTCGCTAAAACTGCTGGTTATCCCTGGGCAAGCTACAGTTTAAAAAATATCCGCTTTAAAGATGAAACCATATTTAATCTATTTAAAAAAGGCACTGAAACCAAACCACAACAAATTGAACCTATTTTACAAGCCTATCCTAAACGACACTTCATTTTAGTAGGTGACAGTGGCGAGCAGGATCCAGAGGTTTATGGTGAATTAATGCGAAAGTACCCTGAGCAAATAACCAAAATACTTATTCGCAATGTAGATAACTCTTCAACAACAGACAGCCGTTATAAAAAAGCTTTTTCTAATGTAGCAGTAGATAAGTGGCAACTGTTTATTAGTCCACAAGAAGTAAAACTCCTAATAAAAAACAAGTGATTAGTTTAAATACCGTCAGCTAACTCTGTTGTCAAAATTTTATTCGACAACAGAGCTTGACAATAAATATTATTTCAGAACTATCGTATGTTAAACTATCCGCAACCTGATCAGGAGAAGCCTCAACACTCAACTAAGTGATATTAGTTTTACTAAGGCCTGTTAACACTATTTGAATATCAATTTTTAAAATAAATAGCACTTTAATTTTATTCATCCCAAATATTTTTCATCGTATAAGGGCTTCCTTCAATCGTCCAAAAGCCGCCTGATGCATATCGATAATGTTTATCCAAACCAGCAATTTGCTGTTTGGCTTCTTCATCTAAGTATATCTCATTAGCTCTTAAATTTTGCTGCATTCTTAGTGGGTTAATCGATTTTGGGATGACAGAAGTCCCTCGTTGAAGAGCCCAGGCTAACACCACTTGTGCAGGGGATATATTCATTCGATTCGCAATAGCGCAGATAATTGGATCTTTTAACAAAATGGGTTCATTCGGCTGCTTTATCATATCAGGGCGGCCAAAAGAGCCTAAAGGGGAAAAAGCAGTAAGGTGAATATTATTCTGCCAACAAAATTTCAGCATGTTATTTTGCTGTAGGTATGGGTGCAACTCAATCTGGTTAGCAAAAGGTTTAATACGAGCGCTATCAATCAGTTTTTGCAATTTATTTATACTAAAATTGGCAACACCAATATTTCGACACAAGCCTAACTCAACTGCTTTTTCTAACTGTTGCCATGTGTCACTAATTGGTAGACCATCCAGTGGAATAAAATCATCTGCTGTTTTGGGGATAACTACTTCCTTGCGATGTACTACAGGCCAATGAATCAAATATAAATCTATGTAATCTAAGTTAAGATCAGTTAGTGTTTGCTTTATAGTAGGTATAACATCTTCTGGTGCATGGGCATTGTTCCATAGTTTGGACGTTATCCACATTTGTTCACGAGTAACTATGCCAGACTTCATACTATCAGTTAACGCAGCACCTATCTCAGTTTCATTATTATAAACCGGTGCACAATCAATGTGACGATAGCCCATTTCTATTGCATTTTTTGTAGCAGTATATACTTCTCCTGGCGCTGCCAGCCAAGTCCCTAGCCCTACCAAAGGAATACTACTATCACCATCTACCATTTCTGTTTTCATAATGAGCTAACCCCTTATTAGTTACTGCCTTCTCACTCGCAATGTATATTTTCTTAATCTTAAAATAACCTCATCTTAAATGAAATAAAAATCATTCTCAATTAGTATATACACCTTCTGCAGTAAAACTCACTATATAGTCACAGTTTTGATAGGTAATTAGCATATCATGCTTATATGATAAGCATTTACTAACTTTTAGTTAGGTAGATAGTCAGCCTGCAGGTTAGCTGATATAAAATCCGATATTAAATCTCTAAATTTTGGTGAAATTTCTTCAAAAGCTAATATCAAATTATATTTAAAATGGCTTACTCTAATTTGCTTCACTCTAGTTTTAGCATAAATGACAGCTTTTTTTTCATTAAAATCGCAATTTAATATCAACATAACATGCTGATTTGGTTTCACTTTGAAAGATGAAACAGCCATTATTCCTTGTACGGAAATATCAACTGCTGTTACATTAATAACATGATCACGGTATTTAATAACACCTGGCCATTGTACTTTTACACGAGGGTAACGCCGATGATCATTTAGCTTTAACTTTTCCATCGCACTAACTCCAAATTTATATACCCTTCTCACATGACTATTATTTCATGATTAATGCGTTATTTTTCTACCATCCACCCAAGTACGATTAATCATTGGATGTTCTTCATGGGTGGGTCCCCAGTCACTATCCGGATGATAAGCAATTACATCCATACTTTGTTGCCTTATTGTTTTAAAGTGGTGTATGGCACCTGCTGGAATCATAAATACCATTCCTTCCTGTAAATCAATTGCATCTTTAGCTGTGCAACATACCCCACTTCCTCTTGCAATAATTCCTGCTCGCATGCTGGGGTGAGTATGTTGGGTTTGGATAATATTAGGTGGAAAATGCAGCAAGTTTAAACAAGGATCACCCTCCAGAGGGGGACTGCAAAGCAATGAATCTGTGCAACCATCTATATAACGAAGCCTCCCCGTTTGCTCAATAGGCCCTCCCATCACATGCATGCCTCTATAACCAAGCCGCTGACAAATAACCACTTTGGAAAAAGGTTGTAATATCAACTGACAACCCGCAGGTAGGTGAAACCACTGCTCACGCTGCAACTGCCAGCTGACTAAATTATCCAATATTGTTAACTGGCCTGAATGAATATAACCAAAGCAGGCGCCAGCATTATCTATTTGTACTGCAACAGGTTGATTTTTATCGAAAGTTTGATAGCCAAATAATCGTGAAGGGAAGTTACCTTTACTGTCATCAAACAATAAACCAAAATAGTCATTCCAAATTATTACATCTTCCATGTTTTATACTCCTACTCTTCACAAATAATTAATACTACAAAATAGATAATTAATGATCTAAATAGTTTGTTTTTCTATCACTAATCTTCGCCATATTTCAAAGCTTAATAGCATCCATAGTTTAATGCCAAACCGGCCGTTATGTTCCCCTGTATCATAGTTTATTAATTGCTTAAGCCTTTCGTAATTAAAAATACCTGCTTGGGTTACTTCCTTTTTGGAAAAGATATGTTTTATATATCGCTTCATTTCGCCTTGACACCAAAATTGAACAGGTACACGCATACCACTTTTTGGTCTATTGATTACAGCTTCTGGTAATAGGGATTGATAAGCGCGCTTCATTACCAGCTTTTCATCACCATGGCTTATTTTTTGGTTACCTGGTAAACGGAAACTGAACCGTACAATTCGCTCGTCGAACAGAGGTGAAAGCTCATGTAAATTATTAGCCTGCAACATACGTTCAACTTTTGGTAAAATTAAGTGTGCACCTTTTAGGCGAATATTCATTGCCATGAGTTTGTTTAACAAAGTATCAGGCATTGTGGTATTAAAAAATGGTGATAGCACGCCTACCAAGTCTGTTTCATGAGAAAACAGCCGCTTTACATCTGGGGTCAACAATTTATCCAACTCATCATAAGCACGCTGAAATGATTTTAGATAAACTACTTCTCGTGTTTGCCTAGCTATTCCCGCCAAATCAGTTCCATACCAGTGACTTAACAACATTCCATAATTCTTTGGTCCACCAAAACATGGATCACCACCTTCACCATTAAAAATCCACTGGCTATAGTTACTGGCATATTTAGCTAGCTCAAAATTAGGTACAGTTATAGGATCGCCAATAGGGTCATCCAACAGCCAAATAATATTTCTTAAGCGGCGCAGGAAATGCTTAGGCTTAATATAAACTTCGTGATGATGAGTACCATGTTTATCAGCAACTTTTTTTGCATATTCCAACTCATTTGGGTATTTCTTTCCAAAATGGATCGAAAATGTATCAATTTTTTTCGGATATAAACTCGCCAGCTCTGCAGTTACTACACTGGAATCTAATCCACCAGATAAAAAAACACCTAGTTCTCTATTAACGGGTAATCTATCTAGTACTGCTGAAGCTAATAATTTTTTAAACTGTCTGGATGAGTTATCAACATCTTGATATTGTAGATTTTGTTTAGCAACCTCCTGTTCAAAAATAAAATAACGCTTTAATGAATATTGATTATTGCTCCAGGTAAGATAATGACCCGCAGGTAGTTCATATAACCCTTCAAGCATAGTATTACAGCCAGGTACAAAGCTAAAACTAAGATATTGAGCCAGTGCAGCACTATTAATTTGTGGTGAGAAAATTGGTAACTGGTGAATAGCTTTTGGTTCAACGGAAAAAAACAAACTATGGTTTAGTTGGCTAAAATATATCGTTTTTTGACCTGCACCATCTCTTATTAAGTAGCCCGTATCAGACTGTTTATCATATAAAATAATAATAAAAGCGCCTTCTAGATTACATATTTCGTTTACCCCATTACGAAAATAACTTGCTATCATATCTTGTGGCTTTGTATTATAAGACTCACCTGTAAAAAATCCATTTATTATTACAATCAAATGGTCTTTTCTCCATACCCCTACATGATAATTTTGATTAGCATGTTCAGGAGTTGAACCAACAGCTGCTGTAAATAAATCTGATGTTACTTGTTGTAAACCATTATTAAAACGATGTTCTAATTGGTGAGCCATTCTTTGAATTATTTCACTAGGCTGCATACCAAAATAACCGACAAGCCCTGTCATATATATTTTACCCAAAGTCATCAGCAAAAGAAAAGTTTACATAAGCAGATGTAGCAGCGGCTGTAGCTCCCAATACCAACATATCTTGTAGTTGTGATTTATCTTTACTCATTAATTGCGTAGAAAGTGGGTAAGGCAACATATCTACGGCACATTTTGTTATTCTCATTCTCTTATATAGAGATTTAGTCTGTTTTATTTGTTCCTCATAATAACCTATATCATATACTTGTTTTTCGGCTAACTTAACATTGAAATTACTTTCAATTGCCTGCACCATATTTTGCTTATTTTGATTAGTGCCATGTAATAAAATCACAGGTAAGTTATCAGCCTGCTCTAATAATTTCTTAAACTGTTCTTTCAAATAATGAGGATAACCATCTTGTGATACAATCAAGGCCTTTGAGCGCATATGCTCATCATTTAATATTAAACAATCTACAAATAAAGGATCATCAACTACAACTATACGGTCAGCTCCATAATCAAAAATATCAGTTTCCTGGTATTTATCTGGAGGGCTTTTCAACTTTGTTTTATTAACCAAATAATCATTATTTCTTCTAGTACTTACCCAACGTTTATAGTAGTCAGAAAAATCTTCTATACTCATTGGTTTATTGGCTTTAATCATTAGTTTAATTGCTATCACAAAAATAAATACAGCAATAATTAATCCAATATAAGACAAGAATCCAATAAATATTACAGAAAAAATACCACAAAAAACTATCACTAAAATTAGAGGTGCAATAAGCGACTTGGCTGATGCTTTTAAAAACACACTGTACAACATGTTCTTAGTAAAATAGCGAGTATTGAAAGCACTAGCCCTCAATTCTAGTTTTTTCATCTTGTTGTCATTAAATGGTTCTGTTTTAGCTCGAAACACAAACTTATAGCCACATGAACACTGTGTGTTATACCCTTTTAAAAAACGTTCACATGATGGACAAATCATTGTGTTGTGCCCTTGCTACCATTTTTTAATAAAAATGAAATGCTCTTCGTGAATGAATTCTATAAATGCCTTCCTGGCATTTAGCTTCGGCCAGCTAAAGTTATTCCAATTTGATACAGTCAAACTGGTTTGGCTTTTTTACTATCACTGAACACCTTTTATTTAGGTCATCTGAATTTCTAAGGCTTCATCGTTCAGATGACTTAACCTAAACTACCCTTCACTATGAGTATATATTTTGCCTTTACTGTACTACCATTTATAGCCTAGCAGGACTCATCCAAGTATGACACGTGTTCTATTTTTATGTACTGGCAATTCATGCCGTAGCCAGATGGCTGAAGGCTGTTTAAAGCTCTTAAGACCGAATGACTTCAAAGCTTACTCAGCTGGTATTGAAGCTCATGGGCTAAATCACTATGCAGTTCAAGTCATGGCAGAAGCAGGTGTCGATATTAGCCAACAACTGTCTCAAACGATTGATCAATTACCAGAAAGTCAGTTTGAATATGTTATTACCGTTTGTGACCATGCTAACAAAGTATGTCCAATGCTCCCAGCAAGAACCAAGTTAATCCACCATAGCTTCGAAGACCCACCCAAACTGGCAGCCAAAACGTCAAATCAAGAAGAAGCACTGAACTGCTATCGAAAAGTATGTGATGAAATTAAACAATTTATTAAAAAAATAGATATGATTTTGACATAAAATATATCTTTCACTTTGAATAAAAAGAGCTGTTTTCTTTGAGATAAGCTATTTACTTTTAACATTCCTTGCCGCTATCTTGTAGGAATTTATTAAGCTAAAGGTAAGCATGCCGACTTCTCCAAATTTACCACCCTGCTAGAATAGGTTGTTATAGTCTAATCCTCTGATATCGCTTAACCTTTTAAAACCAACTTCTTTCTTATGCTGTTAATTATTGCAATTAGGGATAGTACCACACTCCTTCGCCAAGTCTGTGCCACAGGCAAGGCATTAATGATGGCTTTCATTTTTTCTGGTTGAGCACCTGGCCCTTGTAGTCGGTAAAAATAAGATAAGTGGGAGCCATACCAGTACTTTAATAATAACCCAGGTCTTTTAAGGAGTTGATGGTTTGGTTGGCAACCAATTAAACCAGCCATTTCGCGCATGTATTGATGATAATCAACCAGTGATTTTAGCAAGATATTTTTTTTAAAAAAGCTTTCTTCATAGAGCCTATCTTGCTCTATACGACTATTTAACTGTTGCAGCATCAACCAAGGTTTTTTACCTGCTAACAACAACGCCAAATAACGTGCCTGCATTTCTGACATAACAGGTACGCCACCCTGAGTCGGCCTAGCCCAGCCAATTAAAGCTAACTTTGTTTGTAGTTGTGGGTGTAGCATATGCTTGAACAGATCTCGTACATTGCTCAGCAGATGATTACAATCAATAAATGAGAAGTTATTTTTATAACCTGTATTGCACACAATAAAATCAAAACAGTCTGTCGTTCCATCACAAAAAGTAACGACATTACCGTCAATGTTTATAATTTCAGATTGTTTCATGGTTAACTTGCCACTAACTATATCTTCAATAAAAACATCGTTTTTAGTTAAAAATCTATCACTAAAACCTCCTTTTTGATCTTTAATTAATTTAAAGTAACAACGTTCCTTTTTACTATATTTTTTGCTAAATTTTAATTTTATAGCCGCCTGATATTTCATAAACCAGTCAACTCCCGCTTTACCTGCCGCCCCAAGAATCTTGGTTGTTAACGCATCATTAGTATGATTATGGGCATAACGTCTTACTACTGAGGGCAGATTTCTGACCGCAACTGTACAACTATCTGTTTGTTGTGCGATTAAATGGCAAACATCACTGCCTGTCTCTCCAAGCCCAATGCAAAGTACTCGTTTACCCTGATAATTATACTGATCAAACATTGAAGAATGGATAATTTGCCCAGTATAATTTTCCTGCCCATTAAATTCAGGTATATACTCACTTGCATTAGCACCACTACAGATAACTACATAATCAAATACTCTGGTTTCCATCACCCCACTATCATTTTGTACTGTTATTGTTGGAAGTTCAGTTTCGGTGTTAATGTTGATAACTTGATGGTTAAACTTAATGTGTTCAGTCAACTTGAAATAACAGGTATATTCATTGAGGTAGTTGATATATTCCTGAGCAGACCAGTAGCACCGATTTTCAACAATACGAGGGGGGAATGATGAATAAGCCATAAAATAGTTAGATATAGTTAACTGCATTGTGCGATAAGCTTTACCTCCTTCACAAGCAGTCTTAAAGGCTCCACCAATGGTATGTGCTGCTTCATAGCAGGTAACGTTATGATTTTGTTCCAATAATTCCTTTAAAGTACATAAGCCCGAAATACCAGCTCCTATAACACAAACATCCTTGTTCATGAATAAAACCCACCTAAAACAGATAAAAATAAGACTTTATATCAATTAAGTAGATAGTTATATAGTGTTTATGAATAAAATTTATTGTCTTAAAATAGTCATGTAATAGCAACTCAAATATAATATATTTATATCTTAAACTACTGGTAGTCCTCTCCTACTGAATTTGTTAATTTTTGCTATAACCATACTCAAGGTAGGGTATACTGAGAAATAATAATTCATCACGCTACTTGTAAGGAGCTACCAATGAAGGAGTTTACAAATATCCTTGTTGCCATCACTCATACTCATTACAGCAGTGATGAGTTTATTAAAGCAATCGAATTAGCATTAGCTAACGATGCAAAGTTAACTATTATAGCCATTGATGATCCTATTACTCGTTTTGCTGAAAAAACGATGCTTGGTAAGCTTAAAGAGCTATTTACCAAGCAGCTACAAGAAATTTTAAATGACTTCAAAGACCAAGCTGAAAAAGCCAACGTCCGTTCAGTTTCCACAGAAATTCGCTGGGGTAAATCCTATATCGAAATATTAAAAATGGTGCAAGAACAAAACTTTGATCTAGTGATTAAAATGGCTGACCCTTTTGTTAATTTTAGTCGACGGCGTTTAACTGGTGATGATTTGCATTTATTAAGAAAATCTTCCGTTCCTGTTTGGTTGATAGTCGACAATGAAAGGCACCCAGGAAAAATTAATAAAGTTCTAGTAGCAGTTGATTCAGAATTTGATGACCCAGAAAGAGTTAAACTAAACCGCAAACTGCTTGATTATGCCGACAGCATTAGCCAAATGGAAGATGCCCAATTGCATATTTTACAGGTATGGAGCCTGTATGGTGAAGAGCGCCTGCGAGGCCCATTTATAAACATGGCTGAAGATGAAATAGACCAGTTGCTTACCAAAACACGCACAGAAAATGAAAAGGCATTACATGATTTACTTATTACTCAACAGTTAGAGCGTGATGGAGTATTTCCCCATTTAGTCAAAGGTAAAGCATCAGAAGAGATTCATAGAGTTGCTGAAGAGTTAAATATAGACATGATTGTTATGGGAACAGTAGGGCGCACTGGGTTAGCAGGTTATGTTATTGGTAATACGGCAGAGAATGTATTGAGTGAAACCAGCTGTTCAATTCTAGCTATTAAACCAGATGGGTTTAAAGCAGAAAAAATTAAATAATCTAAATGAAATAAATATGTTATTAATTTCCTCCCAACTTTAATTTCACCCATCATCATAAAATGACTTGTGGGTTGTATTTAGAGCCGATTAAACTAAGCTGTCCTAAACACAAATTTTTGGTATTGATTTTAGGACACATCTTAAAATTATTAATAAGTATAAATTGTATACAGTCACTCACGAGTCAAAGATGGGGAGAGATACTATGAATTACACAGTCTATTTATCTGGAGAGATACATACCGACTGGCGTGATAAAATTAAAGCTGGTGTTAAAGAGCACAATCTCCCTATTACTTTAGTTGGTCCAGTTACTGATCACGAAGCCAGTGATGAAGTAGGCAGCCGTATTTTAGGCGCTGAGGATAAGCCATTTTGGAAAGACCATAAAGCCAGCAAAATCAATGCTATTCGTATCAATAAATTGCTTAACAATGCAGATATTGTCGTGGTTCGGTTTGGTGAAAAGTACAAACAATGGAATGCAGCGTTTGATGCTGGGCAAGCTGTTGCATTAGGCAAGTCACTTATTGTTATTCACTCACCAGAACATACCCACCCCCTAAAAGAAGTAGATGCCCAGGCACTCGCGGTTACGGAAACTCCTGAGCAGGTTGTTGAAATACTCCTATATATTTGTCAGTAAGCATCAAGTTTTATTTTACTGGTTATTTATTGAGCCCCTCTTGATTAAGAGGGGCTTACACCCACCACTGAACTTTCTACTACACCTGTTTTTTAGCTGCTAACCCCTGTTATTTCGTGTTTTGATGAAATATTCGGGTTATAATCCTGCTCATTTTTCGATTATTTAGCCAAAGTGAAGGGCTTTTAAGCAAGGCCATCGAGTAATGAAGCCCTAGGAGCTTATATACAAATAAGTGACTAGGATGAAGGCAGATAAGTGTTCCTGCTTGATCTGCATTCCCAACATCCTTGATGGTCACACGAAGATAGCGAAGCTTAAAAGTCATTCTCGAAGGGTAAAAGTGCTTATTTGAGGTGGCATTGTGACTACAGAAAATACGCCAGACATAAGTACCTTCCAGGGACTTATTCTCGCACTGCAGGACTATTGGGCCAACCAAGGTTGTGTCATTCTTCAGCCATTGGATATGGAAGTAGGAGCCGGTACCTTCCATCCAGCCACCTTCTTGCGCTCAATTGGTCCAGAACGTTGGAGTTCAGCCTATGTGCAGCCTAGCCGCCGCCCTACTGATGGCCGCTACGGTGAAAACCCCAACCGGCTACAACATTATTATCAGTTTCAGGTGGTGATAAAGCCATCCCCAAAAAATTTCCAGGACCTTTATCTGGGCTCACTGGAAGCCATTGGTGTTGATAACAAAGTTCATGATATTCGGTTTGTAGAAGATAACTGGGAATCTCCAACTCTTGGTGCCTGGGGCCTAGGCTGGGAAGTTTGGTTAAACGGTATGGAAGTTTCTCAGTTTACTTACTTCCAGCAGGCAGGTGGTATTGAGTGCTACCCAGTAACAGGTGAAATCACTTATGGACTGGAGCGGCTTGCCATGTACATTCAGGATGTA
Source organism: Spartinivicinus ruber (assembly GCF_011009015.1). NCBI lineage: Bacteria > Pseudomonadati > Pseudomonadota > Gammaproteobacteria > Oceanospirillales > Zooshikellaceae > Spartinivicinus > Spartinivicinus ruber. The sequence goes on along the minus strand of NZ_CP048878.1, from coordinate 19,577 downwards.
GATAACGTCTATGATCTGGTATGGACAGATGGTCCATTAGGTAAAGTCACTTATGGCGATGTGTTTATGCAAAATGAAGTGGAGATGTCCACCTTCAACTTTGAAAAAGCAGATACAGGCACTTTATTCCAACACTTTGATTTTTATGAAGCAGAAAGCAAGCGGATGATTGAAGATAACCTGCCCTTACCCGCTTATGAATTTGTGTTAAAAGCTTCACACACCTTTAACCTGCTGGATGCTCGCCACGCAATCTCTGTAACAGAGCGTCAGCGTTATATTTTGCGGGTGCGTACCTTGGCTCGCGAAGTAGCTAAAGCTTACTTTGATGCAAGAAAGCGGCTTGGTTTTCCTCTGGCTGATCCAGAGATTAAAGCAGAGGTTATGGCGAAACTGGCAGAGGAGCAGCAATAATGGCAAGCCAAGACTTTCTGGTTGAAATTGGAACTGAGGAATTACCTCCAAAAGCACTTAAGCAATTGGCTACTGCACTGGCTGAAGGTATTACCAAAGAACTGGATGGCGCTCAACTAACATACGATTCCAGCCAGTGGTTTGCTACTCCTCGCCGGCTTGCGGTTTTAATCACGGGGCTTGTGGATAAACAACCAGACCGCACGATTGAACGTAAGGGACCAGGCCTTAAGGCTGCCTATGATAAAGAGGGCAAACCAACCAAAGCTGCTGAAGGCTTCGCCCGCTCTTGCGGTGTTGCAGTGTCTGAGCTAGAGACTCTTGAGCAGGGCAACAATGCTTGGTTGGTTTACCGCTCTGTAGAACCTGGTAAAGAGACTGTTCAGCTACTTCCAGAGGCTGTGGATAAGTCTGTGAACAACCTGCCGATACCTAAGCGAATGCGCTGGGGTAGCAGCCGCGAAGAGTTTGTTCGACCAGTGCAGTGGTTAACTGTTTTATTTGGCAGCCATGTTGTTCCTACTAGCATTCTAGGGGTTGAAGCAGACAGGGTTAGTTATGGCCACCGTTTTCATCATAATGAACCAATCAGTATCGAAAGCCCAAGAAGCTACGTACGTCAGTTAAACAAGCAAGGTAAAGTGCTTGCCTGCTTCGAAGAGCGCCAGCAACAAATTAAACACCAGGTTGAACAACAAGCTGAGCAGTTGGGCTGTAAGGCCGTCATTGAACAAGATTTACTGGATGAGGTTACTGCTCTAGTAGAGTGGCCTGTGGCCTTAACCGGTAAGTTTGATGAAGCATTCCTCAATGTGCCAGCTGAAGCATTAATCTCCTCAATGAAAGAGCATCAAAAGTATTTTCATGTGGTAGATAAAGCAGGCAAGTTAGTTAACTATTTCATTACCATCAGTAATATTGAAAGCACTAGCCCTCAGACAGTTATTTCTGGTAATGAGCGGGTAATCAGACCACGCCTGGCAGATGCAGCCTTTTTCTATGATACCGATAAGAAAACCAGCCTCGTTGAACGCCGTGAGCAGCTAAAAGCAATTATTTTCCAAGCCAAGCTGGGTAGTGTTTACGATAAAACGACCCGCATCAGCCAGTTAGCAGGCCATATTGCTGAGCAAATTGGTGGTGCTGTAGGCCTAGCAAAACGTGCTGGTGAGTTAGCCAAGTCTGACTTGGTAACTGACATGGTGCTGGAGTTTCCTGAACTACAAGGAATCATGGGCCGTTACTATGCAGAGCATGATGATGAAAACCCAGAAGTTGCAGCTGCACTCGATGAGCAATACATGCCCCGGTTTTCAGGCGACCAAGTCCCTACTACCTTAACCGGCTCTGCAGTTTCAGTTGCTGATAAAATTGATACATTAGTTGGTATTTTTGGGATCGGCCAGCCCCCCTCTGGAACCAAGGATCCTTTTGCCCTGCGCCGTGCAGCACTTGGATTGTTAAGAATTGTTATCACTAATGAGTTATCTCTGGATATAAAGGTCTGTATAGAAAAATCTATCAGTGCCTACCAAGTAGCTGGAGTAAAACTTGCGGCCATTGATTCGCTTGTTGATACCGTGCTGGACTTTATTTTAGAAAGGTTCCGTGCTTGGTATCAGGATGAAGGGCTACCTGTCGAAGTGTTCATGGCAGTTAAAGCGCTACGCCCTGTACAACCGTTAGATTTCGATCAGCGGGTTAAGGCTGTTGAGCACTTCCGCCAATTACCCGAAGCAGAAGCCTTGGCAGCAGCTAATAAGCGGGTTTCCAATATCCTAGCCAAGCAAGGTGATGCAGACATTCCTGCAGCAATCAATGATAGCTTGTTAAAGGAAGATGCTGAGAAAGTTCTAGCCAATCAAGTCGCTTTGATGGCCCAAGAAGTGAGTCCTCTGTTTGAGCATCGTCAATACACATTGGCATTAGAGTTATTAGCCCAGCTTAAAGAAAATGTCGATAACTTCTTTGATGATGTGTTAGTGAACGTAGACGATAAAGCCGTCAGACAAAACCGTTACGCACTATTACAACAGTTGCGGGATTTGTTCTTGAAAGTAGCAGATATTTCGTTGTTACAAACTTCATAGTGCTCTCCTTTCCCGAGAGTATCGCGAAAGGAGATTGGAGAATAAATATAGAGTAATAGGGTATTCTTCCACCGCTCTAAAGGCCATCTATCGCCTTTAGAGCTTTAGCTGTTTCTGACAGCAGACTCAAACCCCCTATCACTCCATATTCCCCCGCTTTTGCGAGAATCTCATAAGAGGTAGGAACTTAGTTTTAGTAGTAAATGCGTAGAAATAAATTAACTGCGCCAGGATTAAATAAATGCCTTTAGTCATCCTTGATCGTGATGGAGTAATCAACCAAGACTCCGATGCCTTTGTAAAATCTCCCGAAGAATGGCTACCTATTCCTGGCAGCATTGAAGCTATTGCCAAGCTTTGTCAGGCAGGGTTTCAAGTGGCTATAGCAACGAACCAATCAGGCATCGCGAGAGGTTATTTCACTGTAGAAACTCTTACTGCTATGCATAAAAAAATGGAGCAGTTAATAGGTCAAGCAGGCGGTAAAATTATAGCTATTACTTACTGTCCTCATGGCCCAGAGGATAACTGTGACTGTAGAAAACCTAAGCCAGGTTTGATCTATCAATTAGCCAAACAACTGCAATTTAACCCACAAGAAACCTGGGTGGTTGGTGATTCACTAAGAGATCTCCAAGCTGCTGAGACTGCAGGCTGTAAACCAGCACTGGTTACAACAGGAAAAGGCCAAAACACGCTAAAAAAATTACCCGAACTGTCTTATGATGTGCCGGTGTATAAAGACCTAGCAGAGTTCACCGAAACTTTGCTTAAACAGGATCAGAGTAAATAAGGCTGTTTGAATGCTGAGGATTATTAATACAGGACTTTTTTATTTGTTATTAAGTACCTGGACTATGTTCTGGTTTATTTTTTGTTGCGTCAGCTTACCAATATTACCCGCCAATCGTCGTCATCGGGTTATCGTCAAACCTTGGTGTCAAACAGCCTTATTCTTATCTAAGCACTTATGTGGTGTTCACTATCGAGTGATTGGCGCAGAAAACATCCCAAACTCAGCTGGCGTAATTATTAGCAACCACCAAAGCACTTGGGAAACATTTTTTCTACAAACGGTTTTCAGCCCACAAACCCAGGTTATCAAGCGTGAACTCTTATTCATTCCTTTTTTTGGCTGGACCTTTCGACTGCTAAACCCTATTGCCATTAACCGGCAGGATGTCCGTGGCTCATTAAAAGTAATCATTAACAAAGGAACCTCCCTATTACAACAAGGCAATTGGATTTTAATTTTTCCTGAAGGCACCCGTAAACCTTGTGGTAAGTTAGGGAAATACTCCTCTGGTGGTGCAGCTTTAGCAATCAATGCAGGTAAGCAAATAGTACCTGTAGCCCATAATGCGGGTAGAGTATGGCCAAGTCATCAGTGGTTGAAAAAACCTGGAACAATTACCGTGATTATCGGTAAACCGATTGATACCACAGATAAAAACCATAAGCAGCTAAGTAATGAATTACATGCTTGGACAGAACAACAGTTAGCTAATATTGATAAATAATATTCTCACTTAGCTTTTTTAAATACATATAACCAAAGCGAAGGGTTTTTAGGGATAGCCGTCGAACGACGACAAAAAACCCTAAAAGATCATTCGCAGAAGAGATAGCAAAGGAATGCATTATGAGTCACCTTATTGCCAACCCAACTATAGAAAATAAAGCCTCACATTATGATGTTGTTGTAGTGGGTGGGGGTGCTGCCGGTATAGCAACTACAGCCAGTTTATTAAGCCGCGAGCCACATTTAAACATTGTTATTATTGATCCCGCCAATTGTCACTACTATCAACCTGGCTGGACATTAGTCGGTGCTGGTGTTTTTAAGCCTCAGCAAACAGCAAAGCCAATGGCTGATGTTATTCCCAATAAAGCCAGCTGGTTAAAGCATGCAGTTAAATATTTTAACCCTAAACAAAGCCAAGTCATTCTTTCCAACAATCAAGCTCTCAACTACCGGATGTTAATTGTTGCTGCAGGCATTAAGCTAGACTGGGCAGCAATAGAAGGGCTACCACAAGCTTTAGGTAGACAGGGAATTACCTCTAATTATTCATTTGAGTTAGCCCCTTATACTTGGCAACTGGTGACTCAACTTAAATCTGGCCGTGCAATTTTCACCCAACCACCATTGCCTATTAAATGTGCTGGTGCACCACAAAAAGCTCTTTATTTATCAGCTGATTATTGGAAACAACACAAAAGGCTAAGCAATATTGATATTGCCTTTTATAATGCAGGAGATGCTTTATTTGGGGTTAAGGAATACGTACCTGCTTTAATGCAATATATACAAAAGTATTCAGTTAGTCTTCACTTTAAACATAATTTAACAGCCGTTGATGCCAACAGTAAAACGGCTATTTTTACCCAAACAACAGCCGATGCTTCTCAAAAAATCATTGAAAAATCCTTTGATTTATTACATGTGTGCCCTCCTCAACTGGCACCAGACTTTATTCGAAATAGCCCTTTAGCTGATAAAAATGGTTGGCTGAGTGTATATCCAGATACATTACAACACACCCAATATTCAAATATCTTTGGTGTTGGTGATATCTGCTCTACCCCTAATGCAAAAACTGCCGCAGCTGCCCGAAAACAAGCCCCAGTGGTAGCTGAAAATGTTATTCATTGCCTAAATGGAAATAACCCTACTGTTGCTTACAATGGTTATGGTTCATGCCCATTAACAGTAGAAAGAGGAAAAATAATCTTAGCTGAGTTTTTATATGGTGGTAAAGTAGCCCCCACTTTCCCTGGTTGGCTCAATGAAGGTACCCAACCCAGTCGTTTAGCCTGGCACTTGAAACAAAAAGTGCTCCCAGCTGTTTACTGGCATGCCATGCTAAAAGGCAGAGAATGGCTAGCTAAGCCATCAAAAGCGAAGTAAACTCTTTAGCCTGAATGTCTAGAACCTTTAATATCTAATGAAATATTCAGGCTACTCTATGGTAAACTGACAGTAGATGAGTAATTACTTTAAGTCATTTGCATGTTAGTAAAAAACCAGAAAACCATTTTTGATCATGTTAATCTTTGCCGCTATTTAGGCAAATTTGCTGCTGTTCTGTTTCGGTTGACTAAATGGTCTATCGAAGGCTCTAAACCTAATCAGACACAATCTGTTGTAGTGGCCGCACCCCATACCTCTAACTGGGATTTTTTTATTACTCTGGGAATGGCTTTGAGAATGGAAGTAAAGGTACGCTGGCTAGGTAAGCAATCTTTATTTAAATGGGGAATGGGACCAATAATGCGTTGGTTAGGGGGAATTCCTGTCGATCGTTCCAAATCGTCAGGGTTAGTAGAGCAAATTGCAAACTATTTTAAAACCGGAGGCCAGTTCTCTTTAGTAATATCCCCTGAAGGTACCCGTAGTAAATCCAAACAATGGAAAACAGGCTTTTACTATATAGCTAAACACGCCAATGTACCAATTAATCTTGCTTTTATTGATCACAAAAAAAGAATTGTAGGATTTGGATCTACTTTTCAATTAACAGAAAGTCCAGAGCTTGATTTGAAAAATATAAAAGAATTTTATACACCCTATCTATAGAACTATTCTAAAGCATCTTTATAGATGCTTTTATTTTCTTCCGTTTATAATAAATAATTTTTTAATTACCCTCATAAAGAAAAAATTAACTCAACAGAAAAAGCGATTAGTAACTAACTAAATTATTTTTTCTTAACTCTATCAAAATTAATACCTTGGTCTTAACTTAGACTTTTGGCTGATTGTAATAAATCAGCCGTTTATTATTATGTCCTAGCTTCAAACAATACTAACAAAACTCACATAAAAATGGAGTCAAGGATGCAAAAAAAAGTCCTCGCTTTAGCAGTAGCAGTTGCTGCCTGTAGTGCAAATTTTGCTAACGCTACCCCTATGGATCCAAGAGATAAACCAGTAACCCAAGAATTCTCTGCAGAGATATTGGCTAACTTTGACTTATTTGCTGATTCAGATAATGATAAAATAGTCTGGTATGTCCCAAAACTAGGTAATATAGCCCTACAAGCAACTCATACGACAGATCCTCGTCCTCGTTTTGCAGCATCTTCTCGTCAAGTTACTCGCGGAATTTTTGAAGGTGAGACCATTGTTAACTTAGGGGGATCATTTTCAACATCAGGGAGTCTAGGTGCATTACAACGCCTAAACAATGAAGCTTCAAGCTATGGCTTAACAGCTCGTGCTGCTCCTGCTAGCAAAGCAGCAGCTAAGTTTATGGTTTCTGCTATTGATGTTGGTGCAGGTAGAGCTGATGTAAAATGTGCAGAAAGTGATGATATTACTGGTTTAGGTTCAGTGGTTGAATGTGAAGTAAAAAGTTTAGATGGCCAATATTATCCAACAGATATGTTATACCGTTTAAACTCCAGAGCCCCACAAGGAAAAAGCACAGTTTCACAAAATATACCCTTTCAAGCCGTTTTACTTCCAGGCTTTGATCAACTGATTCAAGACAAATTAAATGAAGGTGCTCAATGGGATGATTTAATTACTGCTGATGTTGAGTGGGAAATTGGTACCGAGCGTAAAACCCGTGTTGCTCGTGCAAAAATTAAGTGGAAACAAATTTTTGAGCAAGCTCATACCTATATGTCGGTGCATAATTTCGCTTGTGTAGATGTAGAAATTGAAGCATTTTTCCAAAACTTAGCTACTTGTCCTAATGAAGAACAATGCGGGGTAAAACTAGAGTTTCTTCACTCTGATGGTAAGTACTACGATCAGCCTCCAAGCGACGCAGCATTTAATGATGCAGTCAGAGCGTTCCAGAAGGACTTAGAAACAGAGTTATTTAACGAAGTTGCTGTTTATCAAGAATCACAAATTGATCCGCTGAAGAAAAGTCGCAGTGCAGTCTTTACTTTAAAAGCAAATTATCAAAAAATTCTTGTTACAAAAAATGAAACCCGTTATTTATACTGGAACCCTGGCAGAACTGTACAAAACTCAGCAACCACTATGAATATTGGCTGTGTAACTGGTAATTTGGGTGGAAAAATGTCTTGGGATATGGGCGATCCTGCATGTCGCGATATAGCAAATCAGCAGTAACCATTTCAGGTATTATATAATAACAAAATTACTGGGCATCAATATGATAGTTGATGCCCAGAAGCATTTTTTAACATGCTATATTCACGGAGGACTCTTTACCATGAAAAAACTCCTAGCAGCGGGTTTAGCTAGCCTTGCTTGTTTTAGTTATGCCGATAATATTCGTCTTTCTGATCTAGATTGGGATCGAATGGTACAGGATAATGGTATTATTCATGTGCCTGTAAAAGAGTTAAATAAAGGACCAATATGGTATCAAGATTATTATCAAAAAGTGCTAAACCCTACAAGGCTAAATAGAAATACTAAAGTTATCTGGGTAAACCTAAATCCCAGCATTAGAAAAGACAGCAATAATGCTTACTATGATTTTTTAAATAATTATAACGTTGCTGATGCCAAAATAAATCTATTTCCTGATGATGCAAAACTCTGTGAACCAACAGAAGAACTAATACAAGAACTTGAAAGGCTCTATACTGTTCATAAATTGGAAAGCTCTATCAGTGGTTACCCAAGTGTTTGTAAGTTAAAGATTATCTATCCTAGAGATCATTTTGCAAATAGTGGTATTGAACAGGCAGAACAGCAGCTGATTAGTTTTTTAAGCACTAACCAAGTTGTTAATTTTAGTGCCAATATTGTCAGCAAAATTGATCCCGTCATTATCTCTCAGCCAGAAATCATCAGTACTTTAACTAAAGATAACATTCTTGCTTTTAATGAAGAAAAACAAGTTTATACTGGTAAACTAACTAGCTTTTTATATTCTTCCTTAAAACTAGCAATCAATAACCCTACCCTATTTGGAAGTGTTTCTGATCAAGAAACCATGGAGCACTGGCAGGTTTTCTCTAATAATTTCAACCTTCAAGTTATCAATGATGAGCAACCATCAACTGAGGAAGAAACAGACTCAAATGAGACAGAAGAAACTGTTAACGATCCTCTAGTTAGTAGTCCAAACAAACTTGCTGACTTTAATGTCGAAATACACCAAGAAGAAGCCTTTAAGCCCATCGAATTACAAGCAGGCCAAACAATTAGCAGATTCAATATTAATTTTTAATTATTTATGGCTATTGATAAACCTCTTGTTGTTTATTTTTTCAGTCTTGCTATAACGTTTGCCTCCTCTTTTTCACAGCCAGCACATGCTGGCTATGTTGAAGAGTGTTATGGCTGCCATACCTCTTCAAGAGATCAGCCAATTGATGGAGTGTTTCCTAATGGTTTTGGACATTGGCGAGACAGTCAGTGTTATGGCTGTCATAGAGAAATTAATGATATTGCGATTAACTTAAATAAAGGTATTTTTGATAAAAGACTATTTGCATTACCAGTCAGTAGAAAACGTCTTACTCAATTGAACCACTCACCCTTGTCTTATATGCATGCGCCACAACAAGTGGTTTTTACAGTTGATGGAGTGCCTAGATTTGAATTCAACAACTTATTTGCTTTTTTACAACAACCTGTAAGTCTAAATAGAAAAAATAAGCCTTTTACTACAATGATGGCTTACCCAAAATTGACAAAACAACAACTCAAGCAAATTATTAACAAGCTAAATAATCGACAAAACTTACCTAATTCTAGCTTTGAATCAATTAAAACTGATGAAACACAAGCACTAATGATCTGGAACCAGCAATGTAAAAGTTGCCATGAAACAACAATTGCTCCTTATGATAAGCAAGGGTTAAGTCTTTTTTCGGCAGATTGGATTTACAACTATGCCAATGGCCTGGTTAAAAACCCTAATATAAAAAGAACTATGCCTGTTTTAAAATTAACAAAGTCTACAGCTAAAGGATTAAAACAGCTATTTAGCCAGTTCTATAAAACAGCCAAACAGACAATTAAAAAGCAAAACGAAAGTACTCCAGATAAGCTAATAAATACTTCTACAAAACTTAACAATAAAGCTATTTCTTATATTTGGGGACGTTTTTTTCGTGATGGCATGTGCGTACATTGTCATGGAATAGAAGGACGCGCAAAACAATATTTTGATGCAACCAATAATACAACAATAAGTCACTGGCTAAACAATAACTCTCCATGGAAAATTTGGCGTCGCCTGGAACTTAGATCCCTTGAAATTGAGACTGGGATACAGTCCCATACCCCAGGCATGCCAATGTCAGCCCCCGCTCTACCTCAACCAATGCGGCAATTATTTGCAAACTGGATAAGCCAGAACTGTCCTGACTTGTCAGGTAATAATCACTGCAATAAATACAAATAATTTAACTAAGCCAAAGAAGGCTATCCCTGATAAGAGTACTAATGTATGAAAAAACGAGTCAAGCAGCTAGCTCTGTTAGGAGCTATCCCTTTACTTACCAACATTCCAAGTGTTACTAGTGCAGTAAATTTTTCTGTTGATGTACTAAACCAGTTTCACATTATTAGAGATGCTTCACAACCTAAAACTCTCCAGTATATCTCTCGGTATGGTGCAATAGCACAGCAAACTTACAAATTACGTAGTAATGAGTATAGTCACAGCATTAATGCTCCCCAATGGCAAATACCTAGTTTTTACGCTGTTACTTTATTTGGACAAAATCAACCATTTACTGGTGAAGAAATGGTTGGATTTGGAGGTCAATTTACTACTATAGAAAGCCGCCAACTACTCAATAAACTAACTAAAGAAGCAAAAGCCCAAGGATACATAACTATTAAACCTGCCAAATACCAATTTGCTGAACTTAATTTTATGGCAACTGCCTTTGACATTGAAAATGGCCAGTTGGCTTTAGATTGTAAGATTGAAAAAATTCCTATTTCTGGTGGTTCAGACCCTTTTGTGACAATTCCTATTTGTCATTTAAAAGGCACCGACCAAGTTTATGATATTAATATTAACTTACTTTATAGCTTAAATTCTAATTTACCAAAAACAGGTTCAACTCAAAGCTCAATAGTCTTTGATGCTGTTACGTTACCTGGCTGGAAGTCAGAAATTAATAATTTATTAAACCAGGGAGAAGGCTGGGAGCATTTACTTACAGGTGTTGTAGATTGGTCTATTAGTTCAAACCCAATTAAAACATATGATTTAGATGTGGATTGGATAAAGCTTTATAACTTTACTTTTAAAGACTTAAGGAATGGTGTCAACCCACTATTTAATAAAAAAACTGTTCGAAATAAAATGAAACAGTTACTTAATTGTAATGATATAAATCAATGTGGCATCCAGCTTAAACATGCCGCTAGACCTGGTGAGCCAGGTCTTTTACCTGACTCCACCTTACTTCAGGATGCTTTAGGAAGAACTTTATTCACCGAAACCAAGCTTGAGTTCGACCGAAGAACCTTAGCTACTATGAGTCGAGCTAAACGGCATATTCTGGATAACACTGATAGCCATAACAGCCAATTTATCCCTAAAGCTAACTTTCAACAAGTTCTCCAGCAAAAAAAGGGCTCCCTTAATTTAATTATGCCAGACAAGAACATACAAAACTATCGTACTATATTAGATATCAATTGTGTTAAAGGCAAAGTTGATAACAATTTTCGCTGGGATTCATCAGCATCAAACTGCACACCTAACTCATCCTCTAAGTTCTTCAACTATCATTGGAGTGGCTGGAAAAATAACCAAAAACCTAGTTTTATTGGTGAAATTGAAGAAAGGCCTAAAAATTGTGTAAACCCAATTGCAATAATGGCTCGTTCAGCTACAAGTAAAAAAAGCCATTATGCGCTTAAAGAGAGGCTCAGTTTATCACCTAGACAAGGGCTACATTGTTTAAATAAAAACCAACCGGATAAAAAGTGCGAAGACTACGAATTGAATTGGCTGTGCATGGATATTCGCATATCTAGACCACCAGTGATTGAACCACCAATAAGACCTTGGCCTCCTATTGTAGAACCGCCTATTATTGATTGGCCTAATCAACCTGATGCTATGTAAATTAGTCACCCCTCTCTAGGAGGGGTGTACTTGAACCTAGTAACGATATAATGGCTCTGCTTCGTATACTTCAGCATACTTAATTCGGTCATAAGCTAGCTGATAGGTAAATGTATTACCTTGTCGGAGAGTCACTTTTATTTTTATTTTATCTGGACTCACCTCTAACACAGTGCCAATATATTTTTTCCGTTTATCTGTTATTATTAGAACCTTTTTGCCAGCGTACTGCTTAAATTCATCATAAGTCTTTAATACTATTTTTTTCTTCTCTACTATTTTTTCTTTCTCATCAACTTGGTCTAAAGTTTCTTCAGTTTCGACTATTTCATTCTCAGATAACTGGCTAAAAATAGGCTGTATATACTCATCATTAATTGACAGCATGACGTTTTGATAAATAAATAAATCAAGTGGCTCTTTTGCCATTTGTGTCACTTTCATTAATGACTTAGATCCTTCACTTAAATCAATACTTATTTTTAAGCTACCAGAGTTTTTCATATAGTTAGTTATTTTAGTAACAAACTTATCAGAAAACTTTAGTTTATAGTTTCTATTCAATATTTTATTAAATTTATCTATTTCAGCTGATATACATTGATCAATTGAAACCTTATTTTTCTCCTGACAATTCTTTAGCCACAATTTATTATAAGATTCATCAGTATAGCTAATCGTCATTAGTTGCAACTGCGGATCTTGCATCATAAAAGCTGTAGGTTGTAAAGAGCTTACATTCTTTACTTTAAGATTAATATTAGAACTACCTAAACCTTTTACGTTGTAATCAATATTAAAGTCTACCCCTGCAAGATATGAATCATGGGTGTAACCAATAGAATAATCAGTTACTACTTGATTAAGCCCCATTTCAATTGCACTCATATGAAATGGGTATTGTGTATCTGCATTTGGAGTAAACTGTCTCCCTAATCTGTCATTATCTGCAGCAGACAATGTAAATCCTTCTATCTGAAGCTTTAAACTGGAAGGAAGCTCTTTCATATCCCTATAGCCAAGCTGAAGGATATCTAGTAAAGATGGGAACTTGACTCTGACCATGTTGGTTGTAGTGCTAACAGAACCACCTCCATCTGATGCGGGAAAATCCAGCTCTACGTCACTTACCTCTACCGCACCATCATAGGTTGTATGGACATTGCGGTAGGCAAAGTCTCCTCCCATCATTGCAGCAAAACTGCTCGCTTTTTCCAAAGCCTGATCCACCTTATATGAAATGTAGTATTGGGTGCCCCCTACTCCGGCTGCAATTAATACAATTAAAATAATAATTACTTTTAGCATTTTGTATTGCCTTATTTATCAAAGCAGCTTGGCTATTTATATTTATGTAATAAAAAACTTAAAAGTTTAAATAGTATATTAATTGATTAAGAAAACACTATACTTCAAATGTAGTCGTAATTTTCTTTATTTTAAATACTAAACAAATTATGACAAACAGAAAGCTGATGAAGTACTTTAAAAAGTATAAGAAGGATAGGATGGCTGAACAGCAGATTTTTATTATCACCACTTTATTGAAATAAAAAATGGGGCTTAATTAATAGCCCCATTTTTATGTCTCTATAATAAAAGTGTATTTTTTATTTACACATCAAGGTTATTTACCCTTAATGCGTTATCTTCTATGAAGTTTCTTCTTGGCTCCACTTGATCCCCCATCAGCGTAGTAAAGATTTGATCGGCTGCTATAGCATCTTCAATGGATACTTTTAACATCCGCCTTACTTCAGGGTCCATTGTGGTTTCCCATAACTGACCTGGGTTCATCTCACCTAATCCCTTATAACGTTGAATGGTGAAGCGCTTAGTGGTTTCTTTCATTAACCAGTCTAAAGCAGCTTCAAAGCTGACTACTGGTTGCTTTCTTTCACCTTTTGCTACATAAGCTGACTCTTCTAATAAGCCTGTCAGCTTTTCTCCTAGCTTCACCATACTTTGGTAGTCATTGGAAATAAAGAACTCTGTAGAAAGTGGATAGCTATACTCAATGCCATGATGAGTTAACTTCACTACAGGTATCCAAATTTGATGTTCTTTATCGAACTGTACTTCCGCTTTATATAGCTTTCCAGACTTACTCTCTACTTGTAGTGCTTTATCAAGTACAGCTGTCCAGTTAGTCATTAAATGCTCATCTTTCAACGATTCTTCTACAATCTCTTGACTGTAAATAACATTTTTAAGCACTTCAGCTGGGTAGAGCTGTGATAATTTATCAATTGCAGCTTCTATTTTGCGAAAAGCATTTACCAACTCTTCTAAATGAGTACCGCTAATCCCTGGTGCATCTTCATTAACGTGCAAAGAAGCATTTTCCAATGCAGCTTGAGTTAAGTAGTCATTCAGTGCCGCTTCATCTTTAATATAGTTTTCTTGCTTACCACGTTTCACTTTATATAAAGGTGGCTGAGCAATATAGACATAGCCCTGCTCTATTAATTCAGGCATTTGTCTAAAGAAGAATGTGAGTAACAGAGTTCGAATATGAGAACCATCAACATCCGCATCAGTCATGATAATGATGTTGTGATAGCGTAACTTTTCAATATTAAATTCTTCACGACCAATACCACACCCCAAGGCGGTAATGAGGGTGCCTACTTCTGCTGAAGATAACATCTTATCGAAACGAGCTTTTTCGACGTTAAGGATTTTACCTTTTAGTGGCAGGATAGCTTGGGTTTTCCGGTTTCTTCCTTGCTTAGCTGAACCACCAGCTGAGTCACCCTCCACTATATATAGCTCAGACAATGCAGGATCTTTTTCCTGACAGTCTGCTAACTTGCCAGGCAAACCAGCTACATCCAATACCCCTTTACGACGAGTCATTTCCCTTGCTTTACGCGCGGCTTCACGAGCTCTTGCAGCATCTACCATTTTAGAAACAATAGACTTTGACTCCTGTGGATTTTCTAGCAAGTAATCAGAAAGCAGCTTATTCATTTCCTGCTCTACAGCAGACTTCACTTCAGAAGAAACCAACTTATCTTTGGTCTGAGATGAGAATTTTGGATCTGGCACCTTGACTGAAATAATGGCAGTCAAACCTTCTCTAGCATCATCACCTGTTGTATTTATCTTTTGTTTCAGTAAATTTTCTTTTTCTATATAAGCATTTAAAGTTCTGGTTAATGCACCACGAAATCCTACTAAGTGCGTTCCCCCATCTCGCTGAGGTATATTATTAGTAAAGCAGTAGATGTTTTCCTGAAAACCATCGTTCCACTGCATCGCAACTTCTACACCAATGCCATCTTCCCGCTGGGTGGTAAAGTGAAATACTTTGTTAATGGGGTTTTTATTTTGATTAAGGTATTCAACGAATGCTTCCAGCCCACCCTCATATTTAAACTCATCTTCCTTGCCACTACGCTCATCTCTAAGGTGAATGCAAACACCAGAGTTAAGAAAAGACAGCTCACGGAGACGCTTAGCTAAAATATCATAGCTGAAATTAATGTTAGTAAATGTTTCTTCTGAGGGATAAAACTGTACTTCTGTGCCTGAGTAATCAGTATCACCAATAATTGCTAAAGGCTCTCTTGATACACCATGATCATATATTTGCTGGTGTACTTTGCCATTACGGCGAATAGTTAAACGTAATTCTCTAGACAGTGCATTCACAACCGAAACACCCACCCCGTGTAAACCACCGGAAACTTTATAAGTGTTATCGTCAAATTTACCACCAGCATGTAATACAGTCATGATAACTTCAGCAGCAGAAATACCTTCTTCTTCGTGCATGTCTACTGGAATACCACGCCCATTATCTTTAACAGTTACTGAGTTATCTGGGTGAATGATAATGTCAATTTTGGAGCAAAAGCCTGCAAGTGCCTCATCAATTGAGTTGTCTACAATTTCAAAAACCATGTGGTGAAGACCAGTACCATCGTCCGTATCACCAATATACATACCTGGTCTTTTACGAACTGCATCCAAGCCTTTTAAAACTTTAATATTTGATGCATCGTAATTTGTGGTCATACACGATAACTCCTGCTTTGAAGCAATTAGTAAACTAGTAGTGCATCTTATAAATAAGGGCACATTAGCAGGCCATTTTTATCAGGCCTAAACATATGGTCTTACTTGCCCATGTTCCACGTGAAACATCTTTACATCTTTAGTCCATTCATAATTTAGTGATGAATCTTCAACACAAGTTATGAATGCCTGGCAATTCATTGTCTCAATAAGCTGACACAACTTATTTCGCTTATCGTTATCAAGCTCTGCTGCAATATCATCTATTAAATAAATGCTCTTCTGGCTAGTAAACTTACTGAATAAAAAACCTTGGGCTATTTTCAGTGCAGCAGTTACAAGCTTTAATTGTCCTCTTGACAGTATTTCTCCAGCTGGCTGCCCATCAATTTTTACCTTTATATCAGCACGATGTGGGCCATATAAAGTTCGATGTTGACTCTGTTCTTTGTCCAGGTTTGATGTTAGCAAAGCCAACAAGTCCACCTTTTTGTCCCAACCTGGATAATAGGTTAAGGAAAGCATTGGCAATTCAATTAACTGGGAAACTATTTCATTAAAAACCGGTATAAATTGGTCTATATAATACTGACGCAGCTGGTCAATTTTATTGGCCAAATTGGCTAAAGCTTCACTCCAAACCTTTAATTCAGTTGGTGATATTTTATCACGTCTAAGTAGACTATTCCGTTGTTTTATGCACTTTTGCGCTTGCCTCCAGTGTTCCACATAATGATGTTCCACGTGGAACACTCCCCAATCAAGAAACTGTCTTCTTAGCTTAGGACCACCTTCTAATAACTGAAAAGTATCTGGGTTGATAATTTGGATAGGTAGTAGTTGAGCTAGCTTTGCCACCGTACGAATTTTTTCACCTGCATAGCGAATTGTAAGTTCACCAGACAAACTCCTTTTAAGCCCTAAGGGAAGCTTTCGATTATTCTCCGTTAATAATTCAGCAAAAACTGTACACTCTTGTGAATGGGAGTTAATGATTGGCTTAAGCTTGGCACTACGAAAAGAACGAGCCAAGCCAAGCAAATAAATCGACTCTAATAAGCTTGTTTTGCCACTGCCATTTTTTCCAATAAACAGATTAATACCAGCGGCAAGCTCAAGGTTAACTGAGCACAGATTTCGTAAGTTCGAAACTGATAAGCGGGAAATGCTCATGCAACAGCGCCTTTCGAACAAATGTCAGCAGGCACAAAAATTACATTCGCATAGGCATTACTACATAGGTAGAATCTCCGTCTTCCAGCTCTTCCAGCAAAACACTACTGTTAGAATCAGATAGCGTCAGTTTTACTTTGTCGCCAGACAACACAGAGAGAACATCAAGCAAGTAGCTGACATTAAAGCCAATTTCTAGATGCTCAGAGTCATATTGAACATTCACATGCTCTTCTGCCTCTTCTTGATCAGGATTATTGGCAATAATCGTTAGCGCATTGTCATCCATTAGTAATCTAACACCACGGTATTTTTCATTAGATAAAATAGCTGCTCGGTTTAACGACTGACGCAACACTTGACGCTCGCTCACTAAGACTTTATCACCACCTTTTGGTAGCACCCGCTGATAATCCGGAAATTTGCCATCCACTAGTTTTGAAGTAAACGAAAAATCACCTGTATGAGCACGGATATGGTTATTACTCAGGACGATATTTACAGGCTCATCACCACCCACTAGCAAACGAGCCATTTCCAAAATTCCCTTACGAGGCACAATCATCTGATGCAGATCTGCATTATTAATATCTGCATCAACAGTGCACATTGCCAAGCGATGTCCATCAGTAGCAACACCACGTAATGCACCTGGGCGTAGCTCAAGTAGCATACCATTTAAGTAATAACGCACATCTTGCTGTGCCATTGCAAAGGCAGTACGGTCGATTAATCGACGTAGCTTTGCTTGAGATACTGAAAACGAATGGGCACTTTCACCTTCTTCGATATTTGGGAATTCAGTAGCTGGTAATGACGATAAAGTAAAGCGGCTTCGACCAGCACGCACTAACACTCGCTGATCTTCTTGCTTGACTTCTATTTCTGCTTCTTCAGGTAACGACTTACAAATATCCATCAATTTACGAGCCGGTACCGTGATTTCTCCAGACTGAGCAGAAGATTCAAGAGGAACTCGACCAATGAACTCTACTTCCAAATCAGTTCCTGTCAGCGATAACTGATTATCATCAACTACTAGCAGCACATTAGACAAAACCGGAAACGTATGTTTTCGCTCCACCACACCAGCTACTATTTGTAAAGGCCTTAGTAAAGCTTCCCGGGTAATAGTAAATTTCATCATTTCCTTCTCATACAAAAAGTCGTCAACAGGAAAACCACTGTAATAAATTCTTAAGTCGTTAGTGACCGAAGCAAGTTTTTGTAATCTTCTCTAATTTCTGAATCAGTTTCAGTCAGCTCTTTCACTTTGCGGCAAGCATGTAATACTGTCGTGTGATCTCGCCCACCAAAGGCATCACCAATTTCTGGCAAAGAGTGGTTGGTTAATTCTTTCGATAAAGCCATCGCTACCTGTCGTGGTCTGGCAACAGAGCGGCTTCTTCGTTTGGATAAAATATCAGCAATTTTAATTTTATAGTACTCAGCAACCATTCGCTGGATATTATCAATACTGACTTGCTTATCTTGAAGTGCTAGCAAATCTTTGAGAGATTCACGAATCAAGTCGATGGTAATCGGTCGGCCCAAAAAGTTAGCATGAGCAATTACTCGTTTCAGTGCACCTTCTAATTCGCGTACATTAGACCGCACGCGCTGGGCAATAAAGAAAGCCGATTCATGAGGCAGGTCTATTTTCGCTTGCTCTGCCTTTTTCATTAAAATGGCAACTCGCGTTTCCAACTCTGGTGGCTCAACCGCAACCGTCAAACCCCAACCAAATCTTGACTTTAAGCGTTCTTCAAGGCCATTAATCTCTTTTGGATAGCGATCACAAGTCAGAATCATTTGCTGACCACCTTCAAGCAGCGCATTAAAGGTATGGAAAAATTCTTCCTGAGAACGTTCCTTACCAGCAAAAAACTGAATATCATCAATCAACAATGCATCAACTGAACGATAGTATCGTTTGAAGTCATTAATTGCGTTCAGCTGTAAAGCTTTAACCATATCAGCAACAAATCGTTCAGAATGTAGATAAATGACTTTTGCATGACTGTTTTGTTTAACTAAAAAGTTACCAACAGAATGCATTAAGTGGGTTTTACCCAAGCCAACTCCGCCATAAAGAAACAATGGGTTGTATGCAGCGCCAGGGTTTTCAGCCACTTGTCTTGCAGCAGCTAATGCAAGTTGGTTCGACTTACCTTCAACAAAGCTATCAAAAGTAAAATCAACATTAAGCGAGCTGTTATGTTTTAACCCACCTTCTACATCTACCTGTCTTGATGTTGGCACTGATGAAACTTTCTGACTAGAAGTGCTTTCAGTTGTAAGCTCAGCTAATACATCCAGTTGAGTAGGTTCTGTTGTGGTAACTAAATTTTCATCTTGGCTAATACCACCGTTGTTGCTTAATAGTGGATTTACAAAGCTACCTGATGTTTTAGCTATAGTCTGACCAGATGAACGGGTTTCAACAGTTGATTGATTAGCAGTCTGAAGTGATTGGCGAGTGCCGGCTAAAAAACTAGGCTTACGCACAGCAACTTCAAGCATCACCAGTAATGGCAGGTCATCAGCTAAATCATTAAGGATCTCTTCAATTCTGACTAAATATTTTTCCTTAACCCAATCTTTTACAAATCGGTTGGGAGCAAACATGGTCAGTTCATTGCCCTCAAGTTCAACCTTGAGTGGTCTTATCCAAGTATTGAACTGCTGAGAAGGCAACTCATCCTGCAAAATTTCAAGACATCGTTGCCAGACTGTGAGCGACACTAATCTCTCCCCTTTTCAATGTGTCAACAGGCGACAAATGAATACACAACGGTCCATTCTATATCTTCTTAATAAAGTTATCCACACCAATCTTAGATTT